>NZ_JBVHLU010000102.1:0-37705 GCF_055558835.1 Embleya sp. NPDC025285 | reverse complement strand
ACACCACCCCCCCAAACCTACTGCCGGGGGATGGGGGTGAAGACGTGTGCTTTTCCGCTTTGCTGGTTCCCTCCCCGCTTCCGGGGCCGACGGGGTGGGTCCCCGCGCCCGGTGGGCGCGGGACGCTCGGACCGGCCGCGCCGGGCGCCCTACCCCGATGTGCGGCGGGTGCCCACCGCCTGTCGGGTTTCCTCGGCGGTCAGATCCGCGTTGACGGCCGCCGCCGCACGCATACCGGAATCGGCGGAGCCGACGACGGTGGCGGTGAGGTCGGTCACGTTGCCCGCCGCCCACACCCCGGGTGTCCCGGTCGAACCGGACGCGTCGGTGGGCACGTACGTACCCAGCACGTGTCCGCCCATCTCCGCCTCCCGGGTCTCCAGGCCCAGATCGCTCAGGAGCGCGGCGCGGGCGGTGAAACGCGGAGCCACCACCAGGGCCCGCACCGGCACGGTGGTCCCGCCGGCCAGGACCACACCGGTCAACCCGTCCCGGTCGTCCACCCGCAGCTCCCGCACCTCGCCGTCGATCACGCCCACGTCGCGCGCGGCGAGCCGCTCGTACGCCTCGTCGTCCGGCTCCGGACCGGTATGCAGGAACAACGTCACCCGCCTGCTCCACTGGCTCCACATCAGCGCCTGCTCGACGCCCATCGGTCCGGTGGCCAGGACACCGATCGGCTGATCCCGCACCTCCCAGCCGTGGCAGTACGGGCAGTGCAACACCTCGCGCCCCCACCGCTCGGCCAGCCCTGGCACCGCAGGCAGCTCGTCGACCAGCCCCGTCGTCACCAGCAGCCGCCGGGCCCGGATCGAACGGCCGTCCACCAGCCCCACCCGGAAGTCGCCGTCCGCCGCGCGTCGTACCCCCGCCACCGTGCCCTTGGTGAGCTCGCCGCCGTAACCGGCCACCTCCCGGCGGCCGTTCGCCAGCAGCTCGGCCGGCGCGATGCCCTCGCTGCCCAGAAAGTTGTGCACCCCGTGGGCCGGCGCGTTGCGCGGCTGTCCGGCGTCGACCACCAGCACCGACCGCCGGGCGCGCCCCAGGGTGAGCGCCGCGCTCAAACCGGCGGCGCCGCCGCCCACCACGACGACGTCGTAACGCCGCTCCCGGTCACCCGAACCCGAGGCATCGCCCGCCTCCGTCGAGACCGCGTCGGCCGCGAAATCCTGTCCGTCTTCCCTCATGCCGTACACCTCCCTTTCGGTGTGCAGCATCCGCGCCCCCTCGGCACCCCGGCAACATTCCTTGCCGCAATGGCAAGAACGAAGCCGGCGCATCCGGACCGACGGGCCCGTGGCGGCGGAGGTGCGGGCGTTCGCGTCGGTCGCGCGGGAGCCCGCCGACTCCCGTCCGTCCACCCTCGGTGCGGGTGAGGGCTCCGGTGCTCGGCCGGGTACCACCGGTACCTGGCCGGGCGCCGCCGGCTACGGCAGGCTCGCTGCCATGGACAACGCACCGAACACCACCCCACCCGCCGCCCGGGAAGGTCTGCCGGCCGGCAAGGTCGCCTTCGTCACCGGCGCCGGGCGCGGCATAGGCGCCGCCGCGGCACGGCTGTTCGCCCGCGAAGGCGCTCGCGTACTGCTCGCGGCGCGAACGAAGAGCCAACTCGAGGCGGTCACCGAGGACATCCGGACGCGGGGCGGCGTCGCCGACTACGCGGTCTGCGACCTGGCGGACCCGGCCGACCTACGCGCCGCCGTCGATCGCACGTGGACCTGTACGGCCGACTGGACGTCGCCTTCAACAACGCCGCGACCGGTATCCCGCCCGGCCCGATGGACCGGGTCGCCGAGGCCGACTTCGATCACATCTACACGGTGAACCTCAAGGGCACGTGGCCGGCCATGGTCGCCGAGGTCGCCGCGATTCGCGCCACCGCCGGAACCGGGGCCATCGTCAACAACTCCAGCGTCGGCAGCCTGCGGGGCAACCCCGAACTGCCCGCCTACGGGGCGATGAAGCGGGCGGTCAACAGCCTCACCGAGTCCGCGGCCGTCACGTACGGCCCCGAGGGCATCCGGGTCAACGCGATCGCCCCCGGCACCACACTCACCGAGATGGTGCGCGAGTGGGAGCACAACTCCCCCGGCGTCGTCGACCGCCTGAACGCCCGGACGCCACTGGGCCGCGCGGCCGATCCGGACGAGATCGCCGAGGCCGCCGCGTGGCTGCTCAGCGACCGCTCCTCCTACGTCACCGGCACCGTCCTGCGCGTCGACGGCGGCATGCGCGCCTGACCCGAAGGGTGCCCCGCGTAAGTTTCGCCTCGCCCGGGGCTCCCCTCTCGGCGCGCACGCGGGTGCTACCGCGGGGCCGCCGGCCGCACGCCGCGACTTGCCCGCGCCGGGCCGATCGATGCCGCCTCGGGCACGGGAAACCCGGCCGAGCGTCGACTGCCCGGTGGGATACGGTCGCACGCATGTCCGAAATCCCGAGGATCCGCCCCTACCGCCCCGTCGACGAGGACGCCGCGGTCGACGTCTGGTCGCGCGCGGGCCGCGCCGCGCACCCGTTCGTCCCGGGCGAGGGCGAAGGCGAGCGCGAACGCAAGATGCGCGAGATCTACCTGGTCCACGCCGACAACTGGGTGGCCGAGGCCGACGGCAGGGTGGTCGCGCTCCTGGGCCTGCTCGACGCCGAGATCGCGGGCGGAGCCGGCGGCGAGATCGGCGGCCTGTTCGTCGCCCCCGAGGCCCAGGGCACCGGTGTGGGCCGCCTGCTCGTCGAGCACGCGGCGGCGCTGCGTGGCGCGCTGACGCTGGAGGTGTACGAGAAGAACGTCCGGGCCCGCGGGTTCTACGCCCGACTCGGGTTCGCCGAGGAGGGTCGTCGCAGCGACGAGGACAACGACGAGATCCTCCTCAGGCTCACCCGCCCGGCCCCGCGAGCCTGACCCCGGGGGCCGGCTCGGTCGGGGAGGTCCCCGACCGAGCCGGCCGGCAGGCCATCCCGGGTCTAGCGGCCGTAGTCCCGGCCCACGACCAGAGGCTGTCCGGCGGCGTCCGCGCTCGCCAGATCGCGACCGGCGTCGACGCGACCATGCACCGTGTACTGATAACAGGGGAAGCGGATACAGACCACCGGATGACTCACGCCGTGGAGCACATCGAACCCGGTGCGGTTGGCGATCGACAACACCGGAGCGGTGATCGTGTAGCCGGCGTCCCGGCGTTCCTCGATCATCCGCGCGGGCACGACGGTCCGCGTGCCGGTCAGGTTCTGTCCGCTGTAGACGCAGAGACTGCCCGTGGGGCAGGAGACGGTGTCCGCGACGTCCGCCCGTGCGGTCGGGGCGAGCGTGAGCGCGCCCAGGACGATGGCCGCGGCGGCGGCAGCGGCCGTGGTGGCGAGTTTACGAATCATGCGAGTGTCCTCACTCCTCGATGGGTCCGAACGGTTATGCGTCGGTTTTCCGCCGGTTGATCGGCGGGCGTCGACGCAGGCAACGCTCTCGCATCGACAGCGGTGCGTGAAACCCCATTTACGGACAGTGGCGACCCGTGTTGTTTCGGCCGTGTCACCAACCGTCGACACCCGCCGCGAACAGGAAGGTAATCATTCGACTACGGGCGGTGAGGCCCGGAAACTCGGCCTCCCGAGGAACGCGGCGGGTCCGCCCGCGGTCTCGCGTCGAGGCCGGAATGCGACCCTCCACCCCGTCGATCCCGGACACCAGCCCATGGCCGAATCGCCACGGTCACCGCCGCGTCCGGCACGAATCGCCTCCGCACCACTTCCTCCGGCCACGCCGGGAGTGGGTCCTCCAGGGCAGGGCAGGCATCCGCCCGATCGACCGGAACCCGGCTCGGGTCCCGGGCAGTTCACGGCGTCGAGGCAGGGCGGGTGCGCATGATGAGGACCTGCGTTTCCGGAATCCGGCGGCGTCCGGGGCCGGTACCCGATGCGTGAGTCGATCGCCTACGACGGTGCGCCCGGAACGACCCGCCGGGCACGCGCCTTCGCCGGGCGCTTCCTGGAGCGGGCCCGGGCGATCGGGGACGTCTCGATCACCACGCGGGCCGCGGAGGTGGTCCCGCTGGTCGTCGACGAGTTGATCGCCAACGCCACCCGGTACGCGCCGGGGCCGTGCCTGCTGGAACTGGAGATCACCGGCCACGACCTGCACGTCACGGTGTCCGACGGCACGCCGACCCTGCCCGTACCGCACACCCGGGACGTCGATCGCATCGGTCGGCACGGTCTGGAGATCGTGCGCGCCCTGTGCGCGGGCTTCGCGGTCGAACCGAACGCCGCGGGCAAACGGGTCCGCGCCCGCATCCCGCTCACCTGACCGCGGCCGCCCACGGCCGATCCCCCGACGCCGACTCGCCGTCCCGGGCCCCGCGGGTGCCCCGACCCGGGTCAGTCCTTGCGGCCCGTGACCGCGACGGTGACGCCGAGGCCGATCATGGTGAGGCCGCCGATCCCACCGACCCGGGCCAGGCGTGTCGGGGAACTCGCGAACCAGGTCCGGGTGGAGGCGGCAACCAGGCCCCAGACGCTGTCGCAGGCCACCGCGATCACGTTGAACACCAGGCCGAGCAGCAACATCTGCGCCATCACGTGCCCCTGGTCGCGGTCCACGAACTGGGGCAGTACGGCGGCGAAGAACACGATGGTCTTGGGGTTGGCCACGCCGACCGCGAACCCCTCCCACAACGTGCGCAGCCCGCCCCGCGCGGGAACCGCACCGTTGATCGAGGCGTGCAGAAACCCGCGCTCCCGCACCGCCTTGACGCCGAGGTACACCAGGTAGGCGGCGCCCACCAGCTTCAGCGCCGTGAAGACCAGTACCGACCGCTCGACGACGGAGCCCACCCCGAGTGCCACCGCCACGACCAGTACGTACGCCCCGATCGTGTTGCCCACCACCGTGGTCAGCGCCGCCCGGCGGCCCTGCGCCAGCGCCCGTCCGACCACGAACAGCACGCTGGGACCGGGTATCACGATCAGCAGGAACGACATGGCCGCGAACGCCGCCAGCCGGTCAATGGACACCATGCGGCACATGAAAGCACGGAGACCACGCACGCGCGCAGCCATTTCGCGCGGGCTCCGGCCGGAGGTTCAGCGCGAGTCCGCCTCGGCGTGGGTGCCCGCCGCCGCGCGGGCCGCCTCCAGGCGGGCGCTCGGCAGGCGGAACGGTGAGCACGACAGGTAGTCGACGCCGACCTCGTGGAAGAAGTGGATGGACGCGGGGTCTCCGGCGTGTTCGCCGCACACCCCGATGCGCAGATCGGGCCTGGCCCGCCGACCCTCGTCGACGGCCAGTCGGACCAGGCGGCCGACCCCGTCCCGGTCGATGCTCTCGAACGGCGAGACGGCCATGATGCCGCGCTCCAGATAGGCGGCGAGGAAGGACGCCTCGGCGTCGTCGCGGGACAGGCCCCATGTGGTCTGGGTCAGGTCGTTGGTGCCGAACGAGAAGAAGTCCGCCGTCGGCGCGATGCTCCCGGCGGTGAGCGCGGCCCTGGGCAGCTCGATCATCGTGCCCACCGGGCAGCGCACCGGCAGCCCGGCGGCCCGGCCGACCTCGTCGAGCACCCGTTCCACCTCCTCGCGCACCACACGCAGTTCCTCGACCGTGGCGACCAGCGGAATCATGATCTCCGCCCGCGGATCACCGCCCGCGCGCAGCCGAGCGACCACCGCTTCGCCGATCGCGCGTACCTGGGTGGCGACCAGGCCGGGAACCGTGAGCGCCAGGCGTACCCCGCGCAGGCCCAACATCGGATTGGCCTCGTGCAGCCGCTCGATCGCCTCGTGCACATGCACGTCGTGCGGCGCCGGCTCCCGGCCCATCGCCCGCGTTCGGGCCAGCCGGACCGCCGAGTCGGTGTGGTCGGGCAGGAACTCGTGCAGCGGCGGGTCGAGCAGCCAGATGGTCACGGGCAGGCCGTCCATCGCCGCGAGGATGTCGGTGAAGTCCTCGCGCTGGAGCGGCAGCAGCGCGTCCAGCGCATGCCGCCGGTCGGCGTCGGTGCGGGCCAGGATCAGGTCCTCGACCAGCGGGCGTCGGGCGCCGAGGAACATGTGCTCGGTACGGCACAGGCCGATTCCCCGGGCGCCGAAACGCCGGGCCCGGGCCGCGTCCTCGGCCGTGTCGGCGTTCGCCATGACCTGCAACCGCCGTACCTCGTCGGCTCGGTCCAGGAAGCGGGCGACCGCCTCGACCACGCCGGCGGAACGGGCGCCGGTCTCCAGGTAGCGGGTGACCGCCGAGGGCACGAGCGGCAGCGCGCCCGGGTACACGGCGCCGGCCGTACCATCCACCGAGACCACGTCGCCGGCCTCGACGACGGTTCCGTCGGCTCCGGTGCAGCGCCCGCCCTCGATGTCGATGTCCAGGTCGGCCGCGCCGCACACGCAGACCTTGCCCATGCCTCGGGCGACCACCGCCGCGTGGCTGGTCTTGCCGCCCCGCCCGGTCACCACGGCCTCGGCCGCGATCATCCCGGGCAGGTCGTCCGGGCTGGTCTCGTGGCGGACCAGCACGACCCGCTCGCCGGCCGCGGCCCGCCGGGTCGCCTCGGCGACGTCGAACACCACCGCGCCGACCGCGGCCCCCGGCGAGGCCGGGATGCCGTGCGCCAACGGCGCGGCGTCGCCGTGCGCGTCGAAGCGCGGGAAGGTGAGCTGGTCGAGTTGCCCGCCGTCGACCCGGGAGAGTGCCTCCGACCAGGTGATCGTCCCCTCGTCCACCAGCGCGCAGCCGATCCGGAAGGCGGCCTCGGCGGTGCGTTTGCCGACCCGGGTCTGCAGGATCCACAACCGGCCGCGCTCGATGGTGAACTCGACGTCGCACAGGTCGCGATAGTGCGATTCGAGCTGCCGCAGGTAATCGGTCAGGCGGGCGTAGGCGGCCGGGTCCAACCCCTCCAGGGCTTGGAGCGGCAGCGCGTCCCGGACGCCGGAGACCACGTCCTCGCCCTGGGCGTCGGGCAGGTAGTCGCCGTAGACGCCGGCGCGCCCGGTGCCGGGGTCGCGGGTGAACGCGACGCCGGTGCCGGAGTCCGGTCCGGAGTTGCCGAACACCATCGCCTGCACGGTCACCGCGGTACCCAGGTCGTCCGGGATGTGCTCGCGCCGCCGATAGACCCGCGCCCGCTCGCCGTTCCAGGATCGGAAGACCGCTAGCACGGCGCCCGCGAGCTGCTCGCGCGGATCCTGCGGGAACTCCTCGCCCGCGTCCTCGCGCACGATCGCCCGGAACTCGTCGACGATCCCGGTCAACTCGCTTACGTCCAGCCCCAGATCGTCCGCCGCGCCCAGGCGCAGCCTGCGCCGGGTGAGCACGTCCTCGAAGCGGGCCGGGTCCACGCCGAGCACGGTGGTGCCGTACATCTGCACGAGTCGGCGATACGAGTCCCACGCGAAGCGTTCCCGGCCGCGGGCCTTGGCGAGGCCGAGCACGGAGGCGTCGTTGAGGCCGACGTCGAGGATCGTGTCCATCATGCCGGGCATCGAGAACCGGGCACCCGATCGCACCGACACCAGCAACGGATCGTCGGGCCGGCCCAGACGTCGCCCGATCGACGCCTCCAAGCGGGCCAGGTGGTCGGCGATCTCGCCTTCCAGTTCGGCAGGCGGCGCGCCCGTGCGCAGAAAGACCCGGCAGGCGTCGGTGCCGATCGTGAAACCGGGCGGCACCGGCAGTCCCAACCGGGTCATCTCGGCGAGATTCGCGCCCTTGCCCCCGAGCAGCGCGGCCTGTTCCCGGGAGCCTTCACTGAAGTCGTACACATACACGCCGGCCATCGGCATCCCTTCCCGCACAGCGGACCGCCTCGGCTGTCTCTCAGGGTAACGCCGGGCCCCGGACCACCGCAGGCCGCGATCCGGCCACGATCGGGCCGCCCGTTCCGACGCACGCACTGCCCGATGTCGTCGCGCCCGCCGACTCCCACTCTCGGCTTCGGTCTCGGTCTCGGTCTCGGTCGATGCCTCGATAGATCGGCGCGTCGGTGCGTGGGCGCGTCCGCGACCCGCCCGGAGTGCTCCGTCCCGGGCGCGGTCGTGGGTGTCCGTGCGGGTTGTGCGGGATGGGTCGTCCCGTGGGGGTCAGCCTCTGGTCAGGCGGAGCACCAGGTTGGCTCGGTCGATGGCTTCCAGGACGGGTCCGGGTGGGACCTCGGCGGCGTGGGCCTCCTCGGCCAGGGTCTCGGGATCGGCGCGGGCCAGGTCGGCCACCGTGCGGTCGCCGAGCAGGTCGGCCAGTCGGGCGGTGCGGGCGACGCCCAGGAGCGTGCGCGCGGGCATGGCGCGGACGGCCTCGGGGTCGTCCGCGGTCATGACCTCCTGGGCGTGCGACGAGGAGAAGGCGTGCGCGAGGGCCTGTCGGGTCACCTCGGTCCAGCCGGTGAGCCGGTCCTGGCCGGGCTGCCCGCAGTAGAAGCCGTAACCGCCGAAGGACGCGGTGAAGCGACGGTTGCGCAACTGGTCGACGGACAGCCTGCCGTCCGCCGCGACGGTGAAGTCGGCCAGCACCACCCAGGGTTGGGTGGGGCACGGCGGGCACGGGCGGGTGCCGGTCTCCGAGATCCGGGACGAACACCCCGTGGTCTCCTGGCGGCTGTCCTCCTCGCCGTTGACGTACACGTCCGGCAGGGTGTCCAGCACGCCGAGGGCGAAGCCCTCCCGAACCCGGCTGTACTCGCACGCCGTGTCCTCGCAGCCGCAACCGGCCGCCGCCACCGGCGCGGTGAGGCACTCGTCGTAGCGCACCGCGAGGTAGTAGGTGCGCCCGGGTTCGCGCCGCTCGCGCACCGGCGCGCACCAAGGGTCGTCGGGCGGCGGGCATCCGTCGGTGGCGCCGGGCAGCGAGTCGCGTACGTCCACCCTGATCCGGTGGTCGACCACGATCTCGTCCCCGTACGGGCCCAGCAGGTAGCCGGGCGAGACGTCCAGCAGCCAGGGCAACCGGCCGCCGTCGCCGTAGCGGACCGTACGTACGGTCACCCCGCACACCACACCCCACCCGTGCAGCAGCCGGTTGTGTCGGCGCATGCGTTCCAGCAGCCAGACACCGGTCTGAGCGAGGTCCTCCGGGCCGACGAGTTGGCCGCCGAACCAGCGTGGGCGCAGCCGCCCGGTGGCGTTCCGGCCCAGGCAGTCACCGCATCCGCACGCGGAGGAGGTCTCGCTCCCGCCGTCGCAGCCGCAGCCGCCGTGTCCGGTAACTGCGGTGGGCCGGATCGTTCGTTCGTGCACCGTCAACGTCCCTCAGCTCCTCGGTATGCGTCGTCTCGGTGGCGCCCGGCGTCCCGTTTTCCGGGCGGGCGGCACCCGTGCGATCCCGTCGGCCGGCGCAGCGCGCCGGTTGCGGCACTCACTCCGGCGCCACCTCGAAGACGAGGTGCACGAACCCGCCGGGGTCCCCGTCGAAGAGTTCGACGTCGACGCTCGACCGGGCGCCGAGGGCGGACACCGGCCGGGCCGGGGACAGGACCTGCTGCCCGGACCAGATCGAGAAGAGCGTGTGGTTGTCCAGGGCGGTCCCGAGGAAGTCCGCGTCCAGCAACAGCGCCGGCCCGTCCGCGCCCACCGGCGGCACCGGGGCCGCGGCCGAGGACCGCACCTGGAGCAGGAATACGGCGGCCGGTTCGCCGGCGTCCGGAAGCCGCACCCCGTCCACGCCGAACGTGTACGTCACCCTCTCCCCCCGCGAATCGCCGCGGGCGCCCGGGCCCAGGTCCAGGTGCCGGAAGCCGGCGAGCTTGTCCCCGTCCCGCAGGGCCTGGAACAGCCGTACCCAGCCCTGCGGTTCGGCCGACGCGGGGTCGGCCAGGGCCCGGTCCACGGTGAGTTCGACGTGCGGTCGGCGGGTGAAGCGCGTCCAGTCCCGGCGCAGCGGACCGGCCGGATCCAGTCGCGCGGCGCCGTCCGGCCACACCCGCAGCAGCCTGGGCCCGTTCTCCACCTGCTCGGTCGGCGGGGGCGGCGGCGCGAACACATGCAACTCGCCGCCCTGGGTCCCGTTCCCGGACGGGAACGGCGGTACCGCCGCGAGCGGCGCCCGCTCGACGAGGTCGGCCAGGGCGGTGTCCTTGGGGGCGCCGGGAGCCATCGCCCACAGCGTGTCGCGGTCGGCGGCGGTGAGCCCGGTGCCGACCAGGTCGGGGTCCAGCGCCAGGCCGTCCGGGTCCTGAGCGCGCGGCGGCCCGGCGCCGGGCACCCGCGAGGCCACCACGAAGATCGTCTGGGTCAGCAGGCCCTCGCTCTCGAGCCCGACCGTGTACGCCACGCCCTCGCCGGCGGCCGGCACACTCACGTGGGTGAAGGCGCCGCCGGCCCGGGTCAGCTTCAGCCGTTGCGCGCCCGTGTGGTCGAGCTGCCACACGCCCACCCACGGGTCCGGGGCATCGAATGCGGCGTCGGCGAGTTGCCGGTCGAAGGCGATCTCCAGGCGCTTCTCGGCGACGAAGGCGCGCCACGTCGCGGGCGTCGCGTCGGTGCCGACCTGCGGCCACAGCCCGGTGATCCGGGGCGGCAGGATGCGGCCCGCACAGCACGCGTCCACCCGTTCGGCCAGGCACATCAGCAGGTCGAACAGGACCCGGTTGGAGTAGACGACCGGCCGCGCGGTCACCGTGTCCAGGTCCGGCTCGCGCTCCGGCGCGTAGGTGATCGTCGCCAGGACCACGCAGTCGTCGGCGCGGTCGCACTCGTGCTCGACGGTGTCGGCGACCCGCTCGCGGCGGTCGAAGTTCGCGCCGCGCCGGTCCGGGAAGATCGCCGCGCACTGTTCCCAGCTCAGGCCGACCGGGTCCGGTTCGCAGGCGGTGACCCGGATCAGGAACCGTTCCAGGGTCAGCGACGGGACGCACTCCTCGCGGACCTCGCAGTCGACCACCGGGCTGCGGACGAACTCGGTGCCGCACTCGTGCCGGCACAACACGATCGCGACCGTGCCGTCGTGAACCGGGTCGCCCTCGGGTTCGCCCGCGCAGTCGGTGGGTTGGTACGGCTCCTCGACTCGGACCGGGCGGTCCACCACGATCAGCCGGCCGCGGCCGTCCACCGCGACGCCGGGGCAGACGGTCAACCCACCGTCCGTGTCCGCCTCCACGTCCAGTCCGCACAACACGCCGGGGCCCAGGCCCAGCCGGGCCAGGGTGGCGGAGGTGCTTCGGTGGTAGGTCTGTTCGAGCTGCCAGTGCCGGACGTCCATCAGCTTGCCCGGGTAGAAGCGGTTGCGGACCGGCGGGGCGGGGGCCGCGTCCTCGCCCCCGTCGCAGCCGCATCCCGTGTCCGCCGCGTGGTCCTGACCGTGCTGACTCACTTGTGCTCAACCCCTTGGAGATGGTCGGGTGGTCGACCCGCGACCGCCTGGTGTGGGAAGCGTCGTGTCGAGGCGTGTCTCGACGGGGCCGCCGACATGCGCCGCGGCCGATCCCGGCAGCCGGATCCCGGTGCCGAGCGCGGGTCCGGCACCCGCGGCCCGGTCCGGCGGCGGGCCGGCCACGTAGGTGTCGATGCCGACCTGTCCCGGGATCGCGCCGTGCCGGGCGGCCCGCACCCGCGCGAACACGTGTGCCGGGCGCTCGCGTTCGACCACGCGGGCGATCTCCGGCAACGCGTCGGCGTGTTCCGGCGGGACATGTACGCACACCCGGTGCGCGAACGCGGCGTACAGCGGCAGCCCCCGGTCCTGCGCCGGGATCAGGTGGGCGCCGTCGAGCACGGCCGTGGCGTCCAGGACCGGCGGCCCCGGGTCCGCGACGTGCGTCGCGGTGTCCCGGCCCAGTCCGCCGCTGCCCAGTCGCCAGACCCCGGCGCGAAGCAGCGGTTCGGACAGCCGGACCGCGACCCCGGTCTCGCGGGCGACGGCCTCGACCAGACCCGCGGGCGTGCCGCGGCGGCCGTGCGCGGTGTACGCCCCGGCGATGTCCGCGCGCCGCGTGGCGGGGTCGGCGGAGCGGGACGATGCGGCGTCGACCCAGCGGGCGAGCCGGTCCAGCCACGGATCGTCCGGGCGGTCCGGGGCCGAGCCCGGGTCGAGCGAGGCGGGCAGGTCCTCCAGTTCGCGCACCGACGCCTCGTGCGCGCAGGCGAGCAGGCCCAGCAATCGGCCGAGCGTGCCCGAGCCGTCGTCGTCGCCGGTGTAGGCGGCGGGCAGCGCGTCGAGCAGGCCCCGGCCCACGTGTTCGACGCGTACGTCGTCCACGCGCGGGGTTCCGCGTCCGTCGCCGAGCAGTTCGATCGCGATCCACAGTCGGGCGCCGGGGGCGGTCGGGCCGGCCAGGACCCGCACGTCCAGGCCGCCCAGGGGGCCGGCCCGCCAACGGCCCGCGGGGGTCGGCACGGGCGCGTCGTCGGCGTCGGCGCTCGCCGGGTCCGGCGGGTCGGGGGTGACCCCCTTCGGCGCGAGCATCGTCCACACCCGCACGTGCGTGCCGGACGGCGCGGGCTCGGCGAGGAGGATCCGGACCCGGTCCCAGTGTTCGACGCCGGGCGGCTCGATCGGCGCGGGCAGTACCGCGACGCCGCGCGTGCCGGTGCGCCGCGCGCCCAACCGGGAGATCCCGGCGGGGCCGGCCACGAACACGCGCCCGCACCGGTCGACGGCGATCCCGGCGAAGTCGCCGCCGGCCAGGACCCGCACCGGTGAGCCGTCGTCCGGGACCGACACGACGCCCGGGCCCGGCACCTGTCCGGCGCCGCCCGCCACGAGTACCCCGTCCGGCACCCGGACGGCCGCGAGGCCGCCGACCCGTACCCGGGCCGCGCGCAGCGCGGGGTCCTCCGCCGGCGGCGGGTCGGTCCACGGCGCGAGGTACTCGCCGGTGTCGGCGAGCACGACCATGGCCCGGGGACGCCGGTGGTGCGCCGATCGGTTCGGCTCGTCGCCGACGATCAACAGCCGCCCGCGGTCGAGCAACCACAGTCCGCGCGGCGCGCGCAGCGCGGCGGGATCCCCCGTGGCCACGTCGAGGCAGCCCAGCACGCACACCATGTGGTCGCAACCGTCCACGCGCAGCACCCGACCGTGGCCCGGATCGGCGACCACGATCGTGCCGTCGCCGAGCACGACCAGCCCCAGCGGCCCGCCCGCCGGGTCCAGGTCCACGCACGCGATCGTTTCCGGTGTCGCCGTCCCCGGGCCCAGCACCAGCCGCTCGCCGTCCGCGCGCACCCCCGCGAAGCGGGCCCCCGGCCAGCGTCCCAGCGTGTTGACCCAGCGGTAGTCGATCGCGCCGCTCACCCGCCCTCCACCCCCATCCACGAGATGTGCCAGCCCAGTTCGGTGCGCACCAGGTTCGGGGTCTCCAGATCGGCGAGCACCACCGCCGGATTCAGCGGCAGCGTCGTGGTGCCGCCGGCGGCCCCGCCGATCCGCCCGGCGGGCAGCGGCACCACCACGGTCATCCGGCCGGGCTCCGCGCCGTCCACGTAGGGCGTGCCGTCGAGCACGCAGGCCTGGCCACCCGGCGCGGCCGACGCGCTCAACTCCCGATCGCCGTCGAGCCGGACCGTGTAGGCGGGGATGTCGCCGAAGCCCGCCGCGCCGGTGTCGACGACGGTGCGCAGCCCGATCACCACCCCGGAGGCCGGATCCTCGACCGCCGACCACACGGTGCCGAACGCGCTCGTGGCGCCGGTGGCCACGTACGGCGTGGGGAGCACCGCCAGGATCCGGCGCCCGGCCGGATCGGGCGGCGCGGTCAGCGCACAACCGCGCACGGACACCGTCGCGAGCAACACGTCCAGCCCGTCCCGCAGCTCCGCCGGGGTACACCAGCCGACCGTCGGACCGTCCGCGAGCCGCACCGCGCCGACCACGCCGCAGGCCCCGTCCCGGGTCCGCACCGCCGCTTCGTCGTCCTCGGTCCAGCGCAGCGTCAGGCAGAACACCACGTCACCGCCGTCCGGCCCGGCGGCCACCGCCGGCACATCCGACTCGGCGCCGTCCACCAGGATCAGGTCGCGACCGAGCGCGTCGAGCGCGTACCCCGCGCCGATCGCGACGCGCTTGGCACCCCGGGCACCGGTCACCTCCAGGCCGAGTGCGATGCCCCATCCGTGCAGGACCCGGTTGTGCAGCCGACGGCGCGAACGCTCCACCGAGACCGCGTCGTCGAGGTCGGCGGCGGCAAGCACCTGTCCGGCGAAGAAGCTCGGGCGATGCGTCGGCGGCACTGCCGCCCCGCTCGTGGTCGGGCCGGTCATGCGGACTCTCCCCTTCGTCGAGGACCCGGTCGGGCCCCGGGTGGCTCGCCGGCTCGGCGACCGGCTCGGGCATCCGGGCCGGGCCGCGCGCCGGCTCGGCGACCGGCTCCGGCATCCGGGCCTGGCGTGTCGGCGCCCCGACGACCGGGTCCGGCATCCGGGCCGGGCCCGCCCCGGTCCTCGGGCCCCGTCGCGTCGCGAAGATCGCGTGGCACGTACACCACCGGCCGGGTGCACGGCACCGGGCACGGCGGGTCGACCGGCCCGGGCAGCGCCGGCACCCGCCGCGCACTCAGCACGGCCGTCCACGCGAACGCCATCGGCACCGCCGAGACCTTCGGTTGCTCGTCGATGTCGCCGCTCTCCGGCAGCGCGTGCCGCACGGTGAGCGCGAACCCGGTCGTGTCGACGTCGGTGACCTGCGCGGTGCCGGCACCGGTACCGGCCGGCGGCGGCCCCTCGGCGCCGACGAACACCTGCGGCACCTCGGCGAACGGGCGCGCGAAGTCGATCCGCGCCGACCACCGCACGCGCGAGCCCTCGGCGGCGGCCCCGCCCCGGGGCACCCGGCCCGCGAGCAGCACGGTCGGCCCGGGTCCACGCGCGGTGCTCCGGGCGCCGTCGCCGACGTCCAGCCGCCCCGAGTCGGGGTGATAGACCGCGAGCGGCACGTCCCCGAGGCCCACGACATCACCGGGCTCCAGCCGCCGGACCCGACCGCGCGGTCCGGCGCCCGCACGGCGCAGCACCACGGTCTGCGGCCCGACCGCCTCCCCCGGCACCACGAGCACGTCGTCGGCGCCCAGCACGAGCAGGTCGCCGTCGCGGGTGAGAGCCACGCCCGGCTCGACCAGAACCCGCCCGATGTCGAACATCCACACCGCCAAACCCACCGCGACACCCCACGTACGATGCGCGGCACGCGTGTGCCGGGCCAGATACCACGCCTCGTTCGCGGTCAGGTCGCGCAGGTCGACGGCGTCCAGCCGGACACCGACTTCCTCGACGATGCGGTCGGGTGTCGCACTCATCGCCGCTCCTCCCCCCGGACCACGCACACGAAGCGCTCCCCCGGCGGAACCAACACATCGTCGGCGCCCGGCACCAGCAGGTCGCCCTCGCGGGTGAGGACCACGCCCGGCTCGACCGGAACCCGCCCGATGTCGAACATCCACACCGCCAAACCCACCGCGACACCCCACGTGCGATGCGCGGCACGCGTGTGCCGGGCCGGGCGCCACGCCTCGTTCGCCGTGAGATCGCGCGAATCCGCGGCATCCGACCGGACACCGGATACCTCGACGACACGATCGGGTGTCACACCCACCTCCGCTCCTCCCCGCGGACCGCGAGCACGGAGTGCTCGCCCGGCACCACCAGCGCCGTCGGCGGTACGCACAACCCGCCGCAGCCGGGCGGCCCGCCGTCGGCGCGCAGGGCGAGCGCGGTGACGTGGTCCACGCCGGGGACCTCGTCCAGCACCCGCAACACTTCGCTGCGGTGCACGTCGCGGCCGAACGGCCAGCCCGTGCCACGCGGTCCGCCGGTGATCGGGTGCAGGAACGTGTCGAGCGCGGCGCGCACCGCCGCGGTCGCCGCGATCGGGTCGACGCCCGGAAACAGGGCCACGGTCGTATCCGCGCTCACCACCACATAGCGCGGCCCGGTGACGAACAGCCGGGTGCCCGCCGTGCGCAGTGCGGCCAGGTGTCGGCGCACGGCACGCAGCAGACCCGGTGTGGGCTCGGGTCGCCCACGCGGGAGCGCGGGCACCACGACCGCGGTGACGCAGCCCGACGCGACCAGGCCCGGCAGTCGCGGGTCGGTCTCGGCGAACGCGCGGACCCGGGCGATCCGGGTGCCCGGAGTGTCCAGCGCGCAGCGCTCGATCCCGGCCAGGGTCACCGCGCGTTCGGGCGCGGCCAGCCGCAGTACGGCGGTGTGGGGCAGGTCGTCGAGCGAGTGCGCGTCGGCGGCGGCGAGCGCGTCCACGAGGCGTTCGTGGGCCCACAGCGCGCGTTCGGCGCGGGCCGCCGCCGCGGCGGTGTCCTCGGCGTCGGTGCCGCCCGTCGCCGGGTCGACCAGGGCGGCGGTGAACGCGTCGGGGGCGGGCGGGCCGCCCAGGAGCACGCGGGTGCGCACGTCGGGCGCGACGACCACGGGTGCGGGCGGGGCCAACGTGCCGCCCCGGGCTCCGGAGGTGGTCCGATAGGCGGCGAGCACGGTACGGCCGGCCTCCGGGACCCGGCCCGCGCGGCCGTCGCCGAAGGTCAGCGTCCCGGTCGCGGCGTCCAGCACCGCGTGCAGGTCGGTGCGGCCGGCCGCGTCCAGGTCCGGGACCAGCCGGACCGGTTCGACGCCGCCGCCCGGGTCGGCCAGCCACACCCGGTCCGGGCCGGGTGTCGGCGCGTCCGGGGCCACCGCGCCGCCCGGCAGGGTGAACGTCTGTTCCGGCGCGCCGTCGCCGACGCCGGCCGCGACGAGTTCGGCCGCCAGCCGGCCGGGGGCGCCGGCTGTCGGCGCGATCCAGCGCAGGATCCGTACCGGCGGCGCGGCCGGGTCGTCCGCGCGCACGGTCCGCACCACGCGCGCGGTGTCCACGGTGATCGCCAGCGGCACGACCGCGCCCTCCACCAGCGCCGCTCCCCCGGTGACCACGGCCGTCGACGCGACGTCGTAGGCGCCCACCGCCGCGACCGCCAAGCTCGCCTCGACCGCGTCGGCGACCACCCGACGCAACCGGGGCGGCGCGTCGTGCCGACCCCGGTCGAGCCGGCAGCGCAGCCACGCGCGGGTCCCGGCCGCGCCGAGCGATTCGACCGGCAGGCCACCGGGCCCGATCCGCAGCCGCACCGCGCCGGATCGGGTCAGCGCCCGAGTGCGGTCCTCGACGTCGCCGAGCGGCTGCCACCCGCCGTCCACGCGGGCCTCCCACACGGTGTGCGCGCCGTGGTGCGCCGAGGTGCCCGGGTCCCGGACCGAGTCCACGGCATGGGCCACGTCGGCCACGTCGCTCCCGCTCGCGTCCAGGTGGAGCGCGAGCGCGGCACCCGGGGGCAAAGCCCGGTCCAGCCCCAGGAGCAGCGCGGCGCCGACTCCCGGATCGGGGCCCAACGCGTCCACCGCGGCGCCGCCGAGCAGCGTGGGGGTGTGGTCGGTCCACCCGAGGGTGTACGCCGACTCCCGCGCGGTGCCGTCGTCGGTGCCTGCCGCCGTCACCGACGCGCCGGTCAACGGCAGCGCCTCGACCGTTTCCAGGCCGGTCGGAGCGTCCGCCCCGTGCGCGAGAAAGCCCAGTCGGGCGGGCAGTTCGGGCGGTGCGCCGGGCCCGGGCCGGATCGCCAGGACCACCCGTGCCGGGCTCGGCGCGGCCGGGTGCACGCCGAGCAGCGCGAGCAGTTTGCGCCGGTGCCGGTCGGTCACCCGCGAGGCCCGGTAGACGTCCGTGTCCACGAGCCACGCGAGCATCTCGATCACCGCGATGCCGGGATCGGAGTGGTTGTGGTCGGTCCAGCGCGGGCTCTCCAGCGGCAACAACGCCCGCGCCTCGGCGACCAGGTCGGGCCACCGCCGGGTGTCCAGACTCGGAGGGAACAGGGGCATGGTTCAGTACTCCCTTCCCGGGGATCGCGAGGATCGCGAACACCCGGCGGATCCCGGCGTCCCCGGGGCCTGTGGGGACCGTGGGGACCCGACGGACCGCGCCACCCCCGGCCCCGTTCCGGTCTCCCCCGGCCCGGCGAGCCGCACCACGAGCGGTCCGGCGCACACCACGGCGTCCGCGGCGACCGGTACCGCGTCGCCGGCGGGTACACCGTCCACGGTCAGGTCCAGCGCGGTCACCACGTCCACACCGGGCACCGCCTCCAGGCGCCGGGCCAGATCGGACAGGTACACGCCCCGGCCGAACGGCCAGCCGGTCCCGGTCGGGCCGCCGTCCAGCGGGTGCAGGAAGCGAGCCAGGTCGGCGAGCACCGCGCCGCGCACCGGGCCCGCGTCGCCGGCCCGGGTCGGACGTACGGTGGCCGCCACGCCGATCGGGAAGTAGCGCGCGCCCTCGACCACCAGGCGGGCCGCCGCCGGCATCCGCGCGCCGACCGCGTCCCGTACCCGGCGCAGCAGTTCGCCGGTCGGCTCCGGCCGGTCCGTACCGTCGCGCGGCACCACGACCAGTCGGATCACGCCCGGCAGCACCCGACCGTGCCGGTCGCGCGCGCCCAGCGCGCGGGCCGCCGCGATCGCCGGGACGGTCTCCCGGGCCAGCGCCGCCACGTCGCTCTCGGTCAGCGCGAGCCGGCGGTGTCGCAGCAGCGCGGGGCCGCGGCGCAGGACGTCCGGGAACGGTTCCGCGTCGGTGCCGCCGCTCGCGCCCCGGGGGTTGCTCACCGCGCCGACCGCGACCGCGCCGATCGCCTGGGTGATCGCGCCGGCGGGCACATTGCCGACCGCGCCGCCGCCGGAACGGTACGAGCGCAGCCGCACGTTGTCCGGCCCCACCGGCGGAACCCGCCCGTGTCCGTTCCCGCCGAACAACACCCGCCCGGTGGCGTGGTCGCACACGAAGACCCGATCGGCCGGACCGGCCAGCCCCAGGGAGGGAACTTCGTCCCAGCGCACCCAGACCTCGCTCACCCGGCCCGTGCGCGGATCGGCCACCGTGCGCAGCGCCGCACCCGCACGCTCGGCCAACTCCCGGCGCAGCAGCGGAAGATCGACAAAGGCGCGCTCGCCGTCCAGCTCGCGCACCTCCAGCACCGCGCCGTCCAAAACCGGGGCGCGCATGGCCTGGAAGACCTGTCCGGCGCTGCCGTCGGCCGAGCCGAGCAGTTCGTCGGTGATCGTCTGGACCTGCCGCACCCCGGCCGCGTTGGGCACCAGCGCGCTCAGCACCGGTCGCGGGGGTTCGGCCTCGCCGGGGAAACGGGCCCGGATCCAGGTGCGGGGTGTGCCGAATCGGGCGGGTGGCGCGTCGCGCAGTTCGCCGCCCGCGTAGGCCCGGGAGAGTCGGTCGCGCACGGTGAGTGTCTCGCCCTCGGCACCGGCCACGAGCACCGGTTCGCCGCCGCGCGCGTCGGTGAGCAACAGCCGGTCTCCGGGCCCGAATCGGGCGGCGGCGCCGCGCCCGAGCAGGGTCACCGTACGGTCCGCGGCGCCCGCGACGGGTGCCCCGGGCGGGCCGCCGGCGCCGGGCCAGAGCAGGCCGACCACGCCGCCTCGGGTGAAGCCCTCGGTGCCGTCGTCGCCGGCCAGGGCGACCCAGCCGGTGCCGTCGTAGCCCTCCCAGGTGGGTCCTACCGGGACCGCGTCGGGGTCCTCGCCGGCGGGCTCGACGTACAGGCCCAGGCGGTCGGCGGGCAGTTCGCCGTCGAAGCCCAGGTACAACGTCGGGGCGGTCTCGGCCATCGGGCGAAACGGCGTGGCGCCGGGTCCGGGGAAGGCGAGGTCGGCGGTCAGGTCGGCCCACGCGTGGTCGTCGAGCGCGAGCGTGTGTCGCGGGTCGTCGGGTCCGGCGACGTGCCGGTAGAACACCTCGAAGCGGTCCAGCACCGGTGGCCGGGGCTCCACCACGGGCAGGAAGTTGAGCACGCCGGACTTGTCGGTCCAACTCACCTGGCGCAGGAAGGAGAAGCTGCCGCGTTCCAACCGCGCGCGCAGCCAGCGGCGTTCGTCGCCGGTCACCGAGGCCGCCGCCCAGTCGCTCGGCACGGTGAAGTGCAACGCTCCCGAGCGTTGCAGGGCCAGTACGGCGGGCGCGCCGGCCGCGCCGATCGCCCGCCAGCGGATGCCGTCGTAGTACTCCCAGGTCACCTCGGGCGCGGTGAGCTGGTTGGGGGTCTGCGCGCCGACCACGGCCTTGAGCAGGTCCTCCGGCGCCAGGTCCGCCAGCGCGGTCGCGATCGTGCGGGCCTTGGCCACCTGGGTGTCCACGGCGGTCCTGGCCGCGTCGATCCGCGAGGTCACGTCGGTCACGAACGCCTGGGGGTCGGCGCTGAGGAAGGACGGCAGCGGGGTGTCGGCCAGGTAGGGGGTGGGGGTGGCCAGGACGGTGCCCAGCGCGGACGCGAGCGCGCCGTGCGCGGCGACCACCTGGGCGTCGCTGCCGCCGCCGAGCGCCTGGGCGAGCGCGGCCCGAGGCGCGGTCAACGCGCTCGCGCCGGCGGACAGTTGCGCGGTGACGTCGGCGGTGGCCAGCAGCAGCCCGGCGCTCGCGCGCGGGGCGCCGCCGAGCGCGGCCAGCGCCGCGGCGAGGTCGGCGGCCGGGTTCGCGGCGGTCTGCGCGGCGGTGACGTGCTCGCGCGCCGAGCCGATGTTGCCGAACAGGCCGGGCTCGGCCTGCGCGGCGCCGCGCAACGTGGTCAGCGCGTCCCGCAGGTGCGTCTTGACCTGGGCGTACCACGCGGTCGGGTCCTCGCCGGACAGCGGCGAGACCACCGCGCGCCCCAGGTCCCCGGTGACCGCGGTCAACTCGGCCAACCTGGTCGCCACGGCGCGGATGTCGGCGACCGTCTTGTCGCGGAACTCCTTCGCGTTCTGCACCCCGCCGGTCAGTTCGCCGGTGCGCTGGTCGGCCTCCTCGGCCGCGGTGCGCGGTCGGCCGAGCACCACGGTGACCCGGGCGCCGGGCTTGGCGAACGCGGCGTCGCACGCGACGTGGAAGGCGCTGCCGCGTACCGGCGCCGGGCCCAGCGGGGTGAAGGCCCGGGTCGGGTCCACCGCCTGCGCGTCGGCGACCGCCTTGTCCGGGGCCAGGCCGGTGCGCAGGGTCAGGTCCAGGTGCGCGGGGGCGTCGAGGGCGAGCGGCGCGGTCAGGTCGTCGGGGTCGTCCAGGACGAAGTAGTCGATGCCCGGTTTCGGGGTCGCCGTGCCGGCGGTGAAGGTGTCCGCGGCGGTGGGCGGCACGGTGACGCCGAACCGCACCGTGTGGCCCGGGTGCGCGGTCCCGATCGCCACCGGCGTGCCGGGCTTCGCGGTCGGATCGGCGTTGCTCGCCGCGGTGGTGTCCCGCACGTGCACCGTCACCTCCGGCGGTGCGGTGGTGCCGTACGCGGCGTGCACGGTGACGGTGGTGTCGGCACCGGTCGGCGGGCCGGTGAACAGGGCCAGGCGCGCGTGGGTGCTCACCGCCGCGAGCCGTACCCGTGCCACCTCGGGAACCACGAATCCGGGTCGACCGCTCAGCGCCGAGTCCAGCCGGGCGCGCAGCCAGTACGACTCGGTGCCCTCGACGGTGGTGGTCACCGCCGTCGCACACGGCGCCACCAGGCGGACGGTGCCCGAGCGGGTCAGCCCCGCGGTGCCGTCGCGGGACTCGTCGTCACCGTCGCCCCAGGGCGCGAACGCACGCCACGCGCCGCCGTCCCACCACGTCCAGGAGATCCGCAGCGGGCTCGACGCGGGTCGCCCCAGGACCACGGTGATCTCCACGGTGGCCCGCCCGGCGAACGCCAGGAGCGTGTCGTGCGCCAGGTACAACTCCCGTACGGCGGGGCGCAGATCGGTGAACAGCGTGACCGGGCGTCGGGCCAGGACGTCGGCGGAGTGGTCGGCGGCGGCGTCCGCGCCCGGGTCCAGGCTCCACACCTCCACCAGCGGCGCGCCGGCCAGTGCCACCGTGTCCCGGGTCTCGAAGATCAGCGGCGCGTCCTGTCCCGGCACGGCGGCGCCCAGCCGTGATCCGGCGGTCACCCGGGCCCCGCTCACCCCTGGCAGCGGCTGGAGCAGGACCGTGGTGCCAGCGCCCTGCGCGGGCAGCAGCGACACCCCCACCATGTCCAGGAGGGCGGCGAGTTGCCGGTCGGGCAGGGCGGCCAGCCGTTCCTCCAGCGCGGCCAGCAGCGCGCCGAGTCCGTGTGCCACGCCCAGGGATGGTCCGCCCGGGGTCGGATGCCAGTCGGGTACCCAGCCGGTCCGCGCGGCCAGCAGCGCGGCGACCACCTCGGCCCGGCCTCGTGGCGTGCTCACGTGGCCGCCCCTTCGTGCAGGTGGAACGGGTACACGAGGTTGTAGAAGGTGTTGGTGGCGCGGATCCGGTAGTCGATGCGCACGTCCAGTCGGCCCGCCGCGCGATCGGCCACCGACACCTGCACGCCCAGCACGTCGATGCGCGGCTCCCACGCGGTCAGGCCCTGTTCCACCCGCAGCCGCACCAGCGCGGCGGTGGCCGCGGTGACCGGCTCGAACAACATGTCCTCCAGACCCGCGCCGAAGTCGGGACGCATCACCCGCTCACCGCGTCGAGTGCCCAGGATGAGCAGCACGGACTGGCGGACCTTCTCCGGCCCGGCCGCCTCGGCCGCCTCACCGAGCGGGTCCAGGCGGGCCGGCGCGGCCCAGCCCCGGCCGAGCACGGCGGCGTCCGCGGGGGTGTGCTGCGCGGGGTCTGGATCGAGCGGCGCGTTCGGTTCGGCCATCGTCAGCCTCCGATCAGCACGGTCGGGACGCCGGCCACCACCGGTGCGCCGCAGCCGGCCAGGTCGCCTTGGCGCAGCGCGCCGCGACCGCCGACGAGCACCGTCGCGGAGCCCTTGGTGAACGGTGACGGCGGGTGGGCGGCGGGCGGCGGGAACGCGCACGCGTGCATGTCGCCCTGCACGGCGGCGGGCAGTCCGCCGATCAGCACGGTGGGCACGCCGGGTCCCGCGACCATGCCGGGGTGACCGGTGGGGTCGGTGACGCGCGCTGCTGCGGGCACGGCTGCCTCCTCGAAGGTGATCGGTGGGTGTGAACGCTGGTCCGCGAACGGTCAGTTGATCTTCACCAGGGCGCCCTGGATGCTGCAGGTGGCGGCGGCCCGGATATCCGCGCGGGTGGCCTTCGCCGCCAGGCCGTTGCCGGCCTCGACGCTCACGTCGAGCCCGCTCACCTCGACCGATCGGGTGCCGGTGACGGTCACCGCGCCGGAGGTGGTCAGCGAGATCTTCGCCGCGCCGCCGGCCACGGCCAGGGTGATCCCGTCGACGGACATCTCGATCGAGTGGCCCAGGGCGTGCGTGAGCGTGACCGTCTGAACCAGGTCGTCGATGGCCACCTCGTGGCCCACCGGCGTGCGGATGACCCGCTTGGTCACCGAGTCGGTGGGCAGGTCCACCGGGGGCCGCGAGGTCATCGTCCACAGTCCGCCGAGCACGTAGGGCTCGCGCACGTCGCCGTTGCGGAAGGCGACGAGCACCTCGTCGCCGGGCTGCGGCATGAACCACACCCCGGAGCCGTCGCCGGCGACCGGCGCGCACACGCGTGCCCACGGCTCCACGCCCGGAAGCCACGCGTACCGCACCTGTACCCGCCCGGCACCGGTCAGGTCCAGGTTGTCCACCACCGTGGCCGGCGCCACGCCGGTCACCCGCGGGCTGTCGGACGCGTGGATGTCGTCGAGGGCGTCGAAGAGCGGTTCGAACATGCTGATCCTCCGAGGGGTCCGGTCGTTACGTCGGGAACGGGTGGAAGCGAAGGCGCGGCCGGTCACCGGACACGTCACGGAAACGGCAGTACAACCGCTACGAGTTGGGCGCCGGCAACGACAACAGGCCGCCCTGGACCCGGACCGCGCCCTGGGACGCGGGCGGGATGCCGCCGAACCAGATCTCCTTGCGCAGTTCGAACGAGGTGCGATAGCCGCCGCCGTCGAGCGTGTGCTGCGCCGACACCGCCCGCCACAGGCCGCCGAACGTCTCGCCCACGCCCTCGATCCGCAACACCCGTCCGGCGCTGATCCGGGGGTCGCCCACGCACGAACCACTCGCGGTGGTACGCCGGTTCAGCCTGGGCAGCAGTTTGGCGACGATCAGGCGCGGAGCGGTGGCGATGGTCACCGGTTCGTCCACCAGCAGCACCTGGCGGCCCGACGGCAGTCCGAACCCCGGGGCCACCTCGATGGACAGTGCCTGGCGGTCCCAGTCGTAGCCGACCGAGACGGTCAACTCCAGGCGCACCTCGGGCCGCCACACCCGCACCGACACGCTCTCCACCTGGCCGACGGTGCTGATCCGGGGCGTGAACTCCATCAGCGAGCGCCCGTACCGCAAGGTCACGTCGGGCGAGAGGTAGGCGGCGGGCGACATCAACCGGAGCACGAAGCCGGACGGCTCGCTGTCGTGCTCGACGATCAGCTCCCACGCGTTCTCCACCGCGATCTTCTTCAGGAAGTCGAGTGTGGTCTCGGACTGTTGGCGGCGCACCACCCGCTGACGCATGCTCGGGTCCTCCAGCGAGGCCACCACGTCCACCGCGCCCAGGGCAGCCGACAGGAAAGCGCCCAGCGGGTCGAGCAGCGGGATCATGCCGTGTTCGAGCGCCAACAGCGGCGCGACCACCGCGTCCGGCAGCGGCAGCACGCCGAGTTTGGGCACCGGGACGCCGAACCAGCGCGCGGGCGACGCGGCGGCCAGACGGGTGCGCCGGTCCTGGGCGACCACCCGCAACATCGGCATCCCGTCGGAGGGGAAGCTCGCCTCGGTGCCGACCACTTCGCCGGTGAACAATCGGCGCGGCTCGTCCGGGGCGTAGCCCAGCGCGATGCTCACCTCGGTGTCCAACCGGAACAGCGGGTCGTCGAGCCAGCGCAGGCCCTCGTTGGCGAGCGAGACCTCCAGCCGGTCGGCGTCGCCCATGCCGGTCTGGCAGGTCACGCCGGTGACCGAGCCGCGCAGCGCCGCCGGCGCCGGCCGGCCGGCGAAGCGCAGCCGCATCTCCGGGGCGTACTGCGGGAACACGCTCACGCGGGCACCTCCCGGGGCGGTGCGTCGAAGACCTCGTTCGTGCCCGGGTCCCGGTAGGGCAGCCGGGGCACGTGCAGCGTCGCGCCCACGGGCAGCGCGCGCGGGTCGTCCAGCCCGTTGTGCAGCGCGATCGGCCGCCACGCGGACGCCGAGCCGTACTCGCGCCACGCGATCAGTTGCAGCGTCTCGCCGGCGACGACGGTGTGCGCCTTGGTGTAGTCCGAGGTCTGCCGCTTGACCTCCTTGGCCTCCATGTCCACGTTGCGGAACTCGCTGAAGGTGACGGTCAGTCGGGCCCGCACCGGGGTTCCGTCCGGCTTGAACATCACGAACTTCTGCGCGACCCGGGTCAACACGCACGTGAAGGTCAGGCTCGCCCACGCGAACACCAGCGGCGGCGGTGCGTGCAGCGTGGGGTCGATGTCCATCAGGTCCACCACCCGGCGGACCAGGATCCGCACGTCGCTGCCCGCGCCCGCCTGGTCGTTGGCCTCCAGCGAGTCGAGGAACAGCTCCATCTCCAGCGTCTGCGCGTTGCCGTGCACGAACTGCACGACCGGCGCGGACAGCCCGGGGACCGGGAGTTGGGCGTAGGTGGTCTCCCGGTTGACCGTGTAGTCCTCCGGGTTGAACAACACCCGGGTGCGCGCGCCGGTGACGGTGTTGGTGATCGTCGCGCGTTCCATCACCGTCATCGGCTCCACCCCCGGCGTTCCTGCCGGGCGCGCACCCGACGGTCGATCTCCCGGACCACCCCGTCGACCAGCAGGGGCAGGTCGGCCGAGGTGAGCGCGGGCGCCGCCTGCGGACGGCCGTACCCCGTCTCGGCCCGGCCGCGCGCCGACGTGTGGGCCGGCGCGGTGTACGACTCGGCCGAAGTCGAGGCGGGCGTGGGACGGGTGGGCACGACCAACGTCAGGGCGCTCCCGGGCCGGCCGCCGGAATGGCCCGGCGGGGCCGGCCACCCGCCGCTACCGAGCACCGCGCCGGGCCGCGCCGGCTCCTCGACGCGCCGACCACGGCCCGCGCCGCGCTCGTACAACTCTCGTGTCACCCAAGCGCGTTCACCCACCGCACGGCCGGCACCCGCGAACACGGTGCGCAGCACCGGTGCGGGCAGTCGGCCCGGCCCGGCGGAGGACGGCGAGTACGGCCCGGGGGTCTCGGTACGGGCGAGCGCGACCATGGGCGGCGCGGTGACCCGGACGTCCAGCCGCACGTGCGCGCAGCGTCGGATGTCCGGGACGGGGACCGGCGCCTGGCGCGGGGGACGGGTGCCGGCCGGGCGCGGCAACGTGTGCAGGACCAGGCCGATTCCGGGCACCCGGGTCTCCACTCGGCCCGCGCCGGCGGGGCCGGTGATCCCCCCGACCCGGGCCCGAACCCCGGCGAGCATCGACGCCGAGGCCGATCGCACCGGCCATCCGGCCGCCGACGCGCGCGCTCCCGTGACGGTCACGGTCTTCTCCCTTCGCGATGCTCGATGCCGGGTGCCACGTCGTGCACGTGGCCCGGGGTCGTGTCCTGCTCGATGCCGGATGCGGAGCGGTGGATGCGTGGCCCGCCGTCACGGCGTGCCGGCCGCCTCGTTGAGCCGCTGGTTGATGGCCGAGACCCGCTCCACCCAGCGCCGCCGCTCGGCGTGGTCCAGGTCCATCAACTCGGCGTGCGACCAGTGCAGGTGGTAGGCCACGAAGGCGATCTCCTCCCTCAGCCGATCGACCGGATATCCACGGATCCCCCCAGGCGCTCGTGGCCCGTACGGACCTCCTCGCCGCAGTTCGGGCAGGACCCCTCCGTCGAACCGGTGGGCTCGTCCACGGTGTTGATCCGGTTGTAGAGCTCCTGCAGATGCGCCAGGTCGGCGGCGAACAGCGTTTCGATGGTGCGCGGGGTCACCGTCTCGACGCCGCCCACGCGGGTGACCACCCGGCTGAGCAGGATCACCGAGAGGTAGGCCGGGTTGCGCTGCACCCTGGGGTCGGCCAGCGGCAGGATCTCGTCGGCGGCGGTGGCCAGCCGCATCGTGCCCTCGCGATGCAGCGCGCCGTCCTCGCCGAGCAGCCCGAGGGGCAGTGTGAAGTCGTGTTCGATCCGAAGCATGCTCACTGCACCCGCACCAATCCCTCGTGGACGAGTTCGAGCGTCTCGATCGCGATGTCGTCGGCCTCGGCGGTGAGCGCCGGCGCGGTGTACTTGGTCGGCCAGGCCCGGACGAAGTTCCACCGCGAGGTGACCACGCCGCGTCGATCCAGCAGCAGCACCGCGCCGTTGCGGCGCAGGATGTCTCCCTCGACGATCTGCTGATGCCACTCGTACAACTCGGTGTCGGTGGTCATGCCCCACTTGAGCACGATGTTGGCGTATTTGGCCTGCCCGGGGAACTTGTACGGGGTGATGTTCCATCCGCCCTCGCGGTGCTCCACCACGTCCACCGTCGCGTCGAGGCCGCTCACCTCGTGGAACCCGACCCGGATGATGCCGTCGAGTTCGACCTTGAAGTTGAAGTTGACAAAGGGATCCTGGATATCGCCTGTGCTCACGGCGTCCTCCGCTGCCTGTCCGTTGCCGATCGTGGGTGCTCGCGGGCGGCGCCCGCGGGTCCGGGTACGCGCCGCCGCGCGGGGTCGGCCGCTACTGCTCGCTCACCTGCGCGCCGCCGTCCCAGATGCCGATCCGGACCACGATGAACTCCGCCGGATAGACCGGCTGTACGCCGATCTCGATGTGGAGCAATCCGAGTTTGCGGGTGCTCGGCGGGTTCAACGCCTCGTCGATGCGGACGAAGAAGGCGTCCTTGGCCTTGGCGCCGAAGAGCGCTCCGTCCCGCCAGACCCGGGTGAGGAATTCGGTGAGGGTGTGCTTGAGCTTGCCCCACAGTTCCAGGTCGTTCGGCTCGAACACGGCGCCGCGCAGACCTTGTTGGATCGACTCCTCGAGGAAGAGGAACAGCCGCCGCACGTTGATGTATTGCCAGTTGCGGTTGTTCGTGGTGGTCCGCGCGCCCCACACCACCGGTGATCCGCGCCCGGGCAGGATCCGCAGCGCGTTGACGCCGTCCGGATTGAGCAGGCCCTGATCGGAGTCCAGGAGCCTGCGTTCGAGACCGAGCGCACCCGCGATGCCGACGTTGGCCGGCGCCTTGTGTACCCCGCGGGTCGCGTCGGTGTGCGCGTAGATCCCGGCGATGTGGCCGGACGGGGGTTGGAGGACCACCATCTGCTTGGCCGGGTCGCGAAGTTGGATCCACGGGTAGTAGAGGGCCGCGAAGCCCTTGTCCTGGTTGCCGCACACGCTCGCGCGCTGCGTCATGACGGTCGGCACGTCGGCGCCGGGCACGCTGTCCAGGATGGCGAACCGGTCGTAGAGCTTCTCGCAGTGGTCGACGATCGCCTGTTGCGCACCGAAGTCGGTGCAACCCGGGGCGAGCACGAGACTGATCTCGTCGATCGGTTCGAGCAGTTTCAGGTGCTCGACCATGCCTTCCCGCACGGCTTTGACCGCCTCGGGCGGATCATCGGCCACCGCGCCCGTCAACGGGAACGTCCCGGCAGCGGGGCGCGGATCACCCACCGGAATCGGGGTGGTCGGCTCGAGCACGATCCTCAGATAGGTACTCGACACCGACGGGCCACCCCACCAGCGCGGATGCGACGGCATCGTGGACAGGTTCGGGTACGTGACCGCCTGGCCGCCTCGATCGGTGACGGTCAGGTCGAACTCGGCCGTCGACACGCGGGTGGGCGTGGCGAGCTTGTACGCGTTGGTGAGCGGCCTGCGCAGGGTGAGCGCGTCGTTGGTGACCGACGCGACGATCCCCCACTCGGTGGTCGCGCCGTCCTTGATCCGTACCGACGACCCGATCGGGACCAGCGGTCGCAGCGCGATCCCCGGCGGGACCTTCAGCCGCAACACCGTGTCGCCGGGCGTGAGATCGTCCGAGGTCACCTTGCCGCCGACGAAGTCGGTCGTGCCGGACAGGCCCTGGTCGAGGACGATCGTGTCCGGCTCCTGCACCGACTTCACCCGCACCGTTCGGGTTTCCGTGCCCTTGGTGACGACCACCCGCTCACCGGCCGCCAAGTCGCCGACCGCGTTCACGGTGAGCACGCGCCGGGTGGCGTCGACGGCGGTGATGTCCGCCTTGCCCTGCACCACCGGCAGATCGCTTCCTTGGCCAGCCGCGGTCAACGCCTTGGCCAGCGCGCTCGAATCCACGATCCGGACCGAACCGCCCTCGCCGTCGGGGCCGTCGAGCAGGGCCTCCACCCGGCCCAAGACCGGCGCGCCCGACGCGCGTCCCAGCAGGTCCTTGGCGGCGGGCTTGGCGGTACCCACCCGCACGACGAAGCACTGGGCGCCGCCGTTGCGGAAGAACCCGTCCACCGCGAGCGGGAGGTGGTAGGGCACGTCGCCGCCGTCCACCGGCGGCCCGAACAGCGCGGTGAACGCGTCCGCGCTGGTCACCAGGATGGGTTCGGCGATCGGCCCGTGCGCGCTGATACCGATGAACGCCGCGACGCTGGTCGACACACCCTGGATGGGTGCGGCGGGCTCGGTCTCTTCGATGTAGACGCCGGGATACGAGACCTGCACGGCCATGGCGGGTGTCCTCTCAGGTGAAGCGGAGTTCGATCAGCGCGTCGGGGGATCCGGGGACCCGGACCGTCTGCGGGGCCGGCGGCGGCAATCCGGCGGCGGTGACCCGCGCCCGGTACTCCCCCGGCGGGATGCCGACGAGCACGAACCGCCCGTCGTCGTCGCTGCGGACCCGGGCCACCACGCGCCCCGCCGGGTGGTACAGCACGATGTCCGCGTCCGGCACCGGCACCGGCGGCGCCGCCGGCCCCGCGGTGGCGTCGAACACGAGGCCGCCCACGTCGGCGAGTTGTTCTGCGGAGCCGTCGCCGGCTCGGGGTGGTACGCCGTCGTAGGAGGTCAGCACCGTGTGCACGACGCCGTCGATCCGTCGGTCCGGTTCCGGAACCGGCATGGTGACGATCAGGTAGACGGCGGGCCGCCAGGACGTGGCCCGTCCGACGGTTCCCCAGAACTCGGCGAGCTTGCCGAACCCCTCCGGCGGCACCACCTCCACCGGCAGCTCCGCCTCGCGCAACGTGGCGGGGACCTTGGCCAGTTGCTCGGGTGTCAGAATCGCCGAGGCGACCATCGGGTCGGCGTCCAGGAACACGGCCAGGACCGCGCCGAGCACGGTGTGCTCCTGCTCGGTGGCGGGCATCTGGGCGCTGTCCTTGGCCGCGTTCCACGCGGTGATCAGGTAGTGGCAGCGGATCCGCGCGGGTTCGCGGCGCTCCACGGTCACCGAACCGGTGGTGATCCGTCGCCGGATGTTCTGCCGCAGCGTCCGGTCCTCGCGCAGGTCCACCAGTGCGCAGTTGACCCAGACGCCGGTGCTCGCACCGACCCGCTGCCGCCAGTCGTCGTCCGGCGGCTGGAACCCGATCCGCGCACTCGTCAGCCCGGGCAGGCCCGCGACCAGGGTCTCCCGGATGATCAGGTCGAGGATGTCGATCATGGCTTGTCGCCCTGCCGGCGCGGGGTGGGAGTGAAGGTGATACCGCCCGCCGGCCCGCCCTGCCACTGATAGTTGATCCGAGCTCCGGTGCGGTCCGCAGCCGCCTGCATCGTGCTTCGACAGGGGCCGCACGGATCGTACTGGCCGCTGATGTACATCGTTTGCCCGGCCTTGAGCGGGATGTTCCGCACGGCCTTGGCCTCGGTGTGGACCTCTTGGTTGGCCTTGATCAGGCCCACCTCTCGGCGCCGCTCCTTGGTGGAGCCGCCGCTGTGCACCGGCTTGTGGCTGACGACGTGGCCGTCCTTGTCCACGACCTTGGCGATCGCGTCGTGCGGAGGGCGGAACCCGCTCGCCTCGAGGCGCTTCAGCTCGGCCTGTTGAGCCTGCGCGCGCCGTTGTTCCAAGACCTTGCCCGCCACCGGATCGCCCTTCTCCAAGGCGCGGAGCACACGGTCCGACTGTCCCCGGTACAGGGCTTCCAGTCGGTCCAACGCGGACCCGTCCTTGTCGCGACGGAGTTCCTCGTGCAACTCCTTGGCCCGAGCCCGAGTCTCCTTGAGCTGCTGCCGGTGGGCCTGTTCGGTCGCCTTGCTGGAAGCGGCCCCGCGCGGAGCCTTCTCCGCCTGAGCTTTGTCGATCGGAGCCTTCTCGGCCTGAACCTTCCCGGCCGAAGACTTCGGCGTCGAAGCCTTCCCGGTGGAGGGCTTGGTTGTCGAAGCCTTCTTCGCCGGCCTCGCCCGCACCGATGTGGCCTTCACCGGGCCTGCGGCCCCCGCACCGGCGGTCTCCGGCGTACCGGCCGCAGGTACCGCCGCAGCACTCGTCGTCTCGCGCGGGGTTCGCTTGGCTACCGCCTTCCTACCGGGGGCGGGCTTGGCAGCGGGCTTCGCGGCACCGGCCTTCGGCGCGCCGGCGGGCACGGCGGGTGTCGCGGGCGCGGCGACGTGCGCGACCGAGACCGGCGCCGGCGTCGCCAACGGAGCGTGCACGGCCTGTGGCGGCGTGGCCGCATGCGGGTCGCCGTGCGAGGCGGGCTGCTTCCCGGTCGTCGGGCCCGCCTTGGCCGCGCCCGATGCGGCGCCCGCCGCCGGTGGCGCGCCGCCCGCCTTCGCGCGTCGGCTCGCGGCGGCCTGGAGCAGGATCTGGTGCAGCAGCGCCAGCAGCGCCTTCGCCAAGTCCTTGGCGCCCCGCTCGAGCGCCGCGTCCCGATCCGCGCCGGCCGGCCGCCGCCAGTCCGTCACCAGCCGCTTCACCACCGGCGCGAGCGTCAATCCGGCCAGCGCGGCGTCGATCAGCAACATCGCGATCTTCTTGTTGGCGCTGCCCGCGCGCATCCCGGCCACGGTGAGCACCGCGGCCACCACCTGGGTCCAGAAGTGCACGTCGGACGGCCAGCCGTCCGGATCGGCGTTGACCGCGTCGAGGATCGACCTGACGGCGCCGATGACGTTCACCGCGGCGAGTGCGACCGCGACTTCCTCGACGTCGATCGCCGTGAGCACGGTCTTCGCGGTGAGTTGACCGATGATCTGGCCCAACTCGCGGTCCGTGAACAGGTCGTCGTTCCTCGGCGCCCTGGTTCCCATGTTCTCGTCGTACTTCGCCTCCAGCCAGTCGCCGGCCGCGGTGACCCGGGACGAGACGGCGGGCGAACCGGTGACCGGGTCGACCAGACCGGCGGCCTTCGCCTCGTCCCGCACCGCCCGCAGCACTGCGCCACCGGTCAGCAGATCGGAGGCGACCTGGAGTCGTGCCTTGCCCTCGGCCCCCAGGCCCAGGGCCGAGGCCAGGTTGTCGACGCCGCGCTGCTCCAGGTCCTGCACGCTGTAGCGGAAGCCGACCACCGTGTCGACGATGGCTGCGCCCTCCAGGACGATGCCCCCCGCCACGCCCAGGTTCCTCAGGTCGGCCGCGCGGTTCTCCGCCTTGAGCGCGGCGACCTCCGGATCCTCCTCGCCCTTCGGCGCGCGGGACACGCCGGGTGCGGTGCCGCCCGCGACGGGGGCGGACAACCCGGCGGCGGCCCGGGCGCCCGCACGGTGCGCGGCGCCCTCGGCGGCGGTTCCGGACGGGTGCACACCGCCGGGTCCCGGTGCCACACCGCCGCGCCGTTGCTGCACCACGTGCGCGAGTTCGTGCCCGATCAGCGCGCGACCCGCGTCCGAGTGCGGGTCGTAGCGCCCCGGGCCGAACACGACATGCCGACCGACCGCGTACGCCTTCGCGTCGAGCCGATCGGCGGATGCCGCGGCGTCGGCGTCGGTGTGCACGACCACATCGCCCAGCGACGCCCCGAACGAACGCTCCATCGGACCGCGCACCGACGCGTCCAGCGGCCGCGCGCGCTCGGCGCGGGACTCCAACTCGGCGGGCAGGTGCGATCCGCCGTCGCCACCGGCCTTCGGACTCGACGCCATCACACCACCCCGACCGGGACCGCGGCCTGCGGGGAGGGTCCGATCTTGTCGTACTCGCGCGCCATCGCCCGCAACACCGACGCCCGGTCCACGACCCGGCCCTCGGCCGCCGCCAAGTGGGCCGCCGCGACCGCGACGTTGTGGATGTGGCCCCCGGACAGCGGGTAGTCGTCGGCGAGTTCACCCAGGTCGAGGTCGACGTGGCGGGGCAGTGCCGGCGGCCACACGCGCTGCCAGATCCGCCTGCGTTCGGGGGCCTCCGGGAACGGGAAGTGTACGCAGTAGGTCAGTCGCCGGATGAACCCGTCGTCCATGTGGTGCAGCAGGTTCGTGGCCAGTACCGCGAGCCCGTCGTGGTCCTCCAACCGCTGCAGCAGGTAGGCGACTTCGAGGTTCGCATAACGATCCCGCGCGTCGTGCACCTCGCTGCGTTTGCCGAACAACGCGTCGCACTCGTCGAACAGGAGTACCGCGTCGGTGCGCGCGGCGGCGGTGAACACCGCGTCCAGGTTCTGTTCGGTCTCGCCGATGTACTTCGACACCACCGACGCGAGGTCCACCCGATAGAGCGGCAGTCCGAGCCGGCCCGCGACCAGTCGCGCGGCGAGCGTCTTGCCGGTGCCGCTGGGTCCGGCGAACAGCACCGACACACCTCGTCCCTGGCCCGGTCGCCCGGCGAACCCGTGCCCGTCGAGCACCGTGCGATGGGCGCTCAGATGCGCGCAGACGTCGTCCAGCCGCTCGCCGACGCCGTCCGGGACGATCAGCGCGGACCAGTCGTCCGAGGTGGTCAACCGGGACGCGAGTCGGCCCAGTTCGCCGCCGGTGACCTGGGCCGCGACGTCGGCCACCTCGGCCGGCGTGGTGTGCGGTTCGACACCGGCCTCGGCCCGGCCGCGGGCCCGGGCGGCGACCGCGTCCAGGGTGTGCCGCAGTTCGGCGCCGGCCAGGTGGGTCCAGCCGGCGAGCGGGTCGGGCCCGGTGCCGCCCGTGACGCGCACCCCCCGCTCGGCCAGCGCGGTGGTGAGCCCGCCGGAACCACCCACTGCCGGCATCCGCCGCACGGGCAGCGACACCACACGCCCGGCGGACGGTTCGGGTCCGGTGGGCGCGAGCGAGTCGGGACCGCCGATCACGATCGTGTGGGTGAACCGCTCCCACACCGGCGCGGGTGGCGTCACGGCGTGGGCGTCCACCACGAGCACGGCCTCGCGCAGCAGCGCCTCGGCGGCCAGCCCGCGCACGACGGCGGGCTCGGCCAACGCCTCGGGCCGCGCGGTCAGCACCCGGCGCCCGGCCCGTGCCGCGCTCCACCACGCCAGATCCAGGCAGTTCGCCGGCTCGGCACCGTGCAGGTGGGTCAGCGTCGGATCCTCGCCGGTCAGCCGGGCGACCAGCACCTCGGCCGCCTCGGGGTCGACCACACCGACCGGCGCGTACCCGTCCAGGGTGGCGAACGGCGCCAGTTCGTCGGCGATTGGGGTCACCGCGAACAGCCGGCGCAGCAACACCACCGAGGGCCGCACCGCGCTCGCGAAGGAGGGCCCGGACCCGGCTCCGACCGGCTCGACGAGCCCGCGGCGCACCAGCGGTCCGGCCGAGGACAGCCGGACCGCCACCGCCGTGCGATCCGCACCGGTCGCGCAACACAGCCGGGCGAGCAGGTCGAGGGTCGGGTACGGCTGTCCGGGGTCGCGCTGCAACCAGCCGATCGCCCGCCCGAACGCGGGATCGAGATCGGGCGCGAACGCCAGTGCGAGGACGGTCAGTTCGAACGCGTCGAAGCCGGCACGGGTCAACGGCAGTGTCACGTGCGCGGGCAGCGGCGGGGTGGTGATCGGCTCGGGCGCGGGGCGCGGATTGCCCGACAGCGCGCGGTGCACCTCGTCGTACGAGGGATAGAGGCGTTCCAGCGAACTCTCCTCGTCCTGCCGGTCGATCGCCGCCACGGCCCGCGCGAGCACGTCCGCGATCCACCGCTCCAGATCGGAGAGGTCGGGAAAGACGGATGCGCTCGAATCGATCGAGGAGGTGGCGGCCATGTCGTGATCCTTGATCACCGGCCGCCGACGCGTCATCCACCCGACAGGACGATCTTTGCGCGTGGCGGGAGTAGATCCCCGATGGACCGCCGACGCGTCCTCCTCCACCCGGGGTGGAGATCGGCATCCACCCGCGGAGCCCACGCCGGACCGCGCCCCGGGGGAGCGGAAACGGGCGTACGCCCACCGAGCGAATCGGCGTCAGGCGCGCGCCGGCCCACCGTTGGTGGGCTGCCCGAGATCCGGCGCACGCCGGGTACGCGGAGCCCGCGTCGGCCCGCCGACGATCGGCCGATCCGATCCCGCGTCCGATCCCGCGTCCGCGGGGCCCGACGGTCGGTCGGCCGGCATCGAGCGCAGCAGCGTCGCCGCGGCCTCGCGATGTGGAACGTCCAACTTCCGCAGCACCGCGTGCACATGGGTCTTGACCGTGGACAGGCCGATGGACAGTTGCCGGGCGATCGCGTGGTTGCTCATCCCCTCGGCCATCAGGAAGAGGATCTCCCGCTCGCGCGCGGTCAGCGTCTCCGACAGTGCGGACCCTCCACGCTGCGCGCCGGCGGCCGGCGACTGTACACGTTGCAGCAGCAGCGCGGCGATCCGCGGACTGCACGACGCCTCGCCGCGCACCGCGCCGACGATCGCGGCTGCGGTTTGCAACACGGAGTACTCCCGGCCGATGAACCCCGCCACGCCGGCCTCGGCCGCGGTGATCACGTCGTCCCGGGACTCGTCCACGCCGAGCGCGATCAACCGGGTCTCCGGCGAGCCGCACCGGATCGCACGGATCGCCGGAATGCTGTCGGGCGTGGCGAGATCGAGCAGCAGGACCGAGGGCCGCAGGCGCAGCGCCCCCGAGACCGCCTCGGCGGCGGACCCACCCGACCCGACCAGGCGCAACGCGGGTTCATCGGCGAGCGCCCGCACGGTGGCCTCGCGATAGATCCGAACCGGGGTGATCACGAGTACCTCGATGGCCGCACTCATCGGCTTCTCTCTGCCCCCCGCCGTCGAAGGCCCGCCGGGCGATCCGCACCACCGTCCCGCGAAACCCTCGCGCGGCGTGCCGAATCGGGCGACTGCGTCACATCGACTGTTGACAACTCACAGTAATCGTCCGGTCGCGCTAAGAGTACCGCCGCTGTCGTTGCCTCGCTACAAACCCGGGTTCACAGCAGCCGAACCGGCGCACCTCTCGACGAAACCGCACCCATTCCGAGCCGCGGCGGCGCCCGCGGACGGCATCTCCCCGACGCGGCACGCGCCGACTCGACCGAACCGCTCGATTCGAATCGCTCGATAGGAACCGCTGGATACGAACCCACTCGATCGAAAGCTCCGGGGACGACCGGACCGACATCGGCGTGGGCGAACCACCGCTCACCCACGCCGATTCGGTACGGCCCGGGCCTCCTCAGACCAGCGTCGTCACCGGCCGCCGCGTCGTGGTCTCGATCTCGCCCGCCGCCTTGTCCAGCAACTGCCGGGTCAGATCCGTCAGCGCCCGCGCCGCGGCGATCTCCTCGCCCACCTGCGGTTGATCGGGATCATCCGGGTAACGACTGGCGTGCGCGTGCGAACGCAACTCCGTTCCGTCTCGCAACCGGAGGAGCGCGGCGGCCTCGGTCCGCTTCCCGTCCTCCTTGAACTCCATCTCGATGTGCCATCCGACGATCTGCATGACTACCCCTTCCGAGCCCCCCGTCCGGTCGGCACCCGCCGAGCCCCTCCGCACCGACCCGATTCGACCTGCCGCGCCTACGTCCGCCACTCCCTTCCGTGAGATCCGCCGCTCCTTCCGTCACCCGTGCTCGCGTCCCGCCCCCGCTACCCCCCGGCTGTCCGCCGTCGGCCCCGACCCGGTCACCGTCACCCTGGCCGGGCGCAACAACCGCTCCCCCACGCGGTAGCCCGGCGTGTGCACCACCGAACAGATCGGCGGATCCGCCCCTCGACAGGGCCGATGGGCCAACGCGTCGTGGACGTGCGGGTCGAACGTGTCCCCGACCGCGCCGAACCCCCGCAACCCCAGCGTCGCGAGCGCGTCCTCGAGTTGACCGACGACTTTGGCGACCCCGGAGGTCAACTCGTCAGCGGCTCGGGCCCGATCGAAGCCGTCGACCACCGGCAGCAACGGGGTCAGCACATTGGCCAGCGCCGCCTCCCGTACCGCGAGCCGATCCCGCCGCACGTGGGCTCGATAGGCGTTGTAGTCGGCCTGAAGGCGCCGCAATTCGTCCACCCGCTCGGTGAGTTGCCCGCGCAGCGCGGCGATCTCGGTCAACAGCGTGGCCAGGATCGGCGACTGCGGCTGCCCGGCGGGCACCGGCAACAGCCCCGGGCCGGGAGAGGTCCGGTTCACGCGGCCCCACCTCCCCGCTTGTCCTCGTCGACGATCTCCGCGTCGACGACATCGTCGTCCTCGACGGTGTCACCGCCGGCTCCGGCTCCGGCCGCATCGTCGGTGCCCGGCTGCGCGTTCGCGTACATCGCGCTGCCCATCCGCTGACTGATCGTGCCGACCTTCTCCGCGGCGTCGCGGATGGCGGCCAGGTCCTCGCCCTTGAGCGCGTCCTTGAGCCCGGTCAGCGACGTCTCGACCTCGCCCCGCACGTCCGCCGGCACCTTGTCGCCGTTGTCCTTGATGAACTTCTCGGTGGTGTACACCAGTTGCTCGGCCTGGTTGCGGGTCTCCGCGGCCTCGCGACGCCGGTGGTCCTCGTCCGCGTGCGCCTCCGCCTCGCGCATCATCCGGTCGATGTCGTCCTTCGGCAGGCCCGAGCCGCCGGTGATGGTCATCGACTGCTCCTTGCCCGT
>NZ_JBVHLU010000101.1:0-37927 GCF_055558835.1 Embleya sp. NPDC025285 | reverse complement strand
GGGGGAGGAGAAGAGAAACGAAGAGGGCCGAGGATGTGAAAAAACCCCTTCTCCCCCCCCCGGTCTTTTTCGGGTTGGGGGGGTTTCCTCGGTCGCCCCCCCCCCCCCCCCCGGTCGATCTGTCCGCTCCGCAGACACGCGCGGGCCTCGTAGGTGAGGAACACGCCGCGGGTCTTGTCGCGCGGGCGTTGGAGGACGTCGAGGCCTTCGCCGATGAGGTGGAGCGCGTGGGGGCGTTCGCCGAGGTCGAGCAGGCATTGTCCGGAGTCGACGGCCAGGTCGGCCTCGCCCATCCACGAGCACCAGCCGGGGGCGGGATCGGTGCGGGCGGCGGCGAGTTCGTGTTCGCTGCGGGACAGGGCCTGCCGGCACGCGCGGGGTTCGCGCAGGGCGGCGTGGGCGCGGGCCTTGCGCAGGTGGAGGAGGGAGCGGGCAATGGGGTGGCGCGTGCGGGTGAGGGCGTGGTCGAGGATGTCGGCGGCCGTTTTGGGTTGTTCGGTCCAGGTGGCCTGGTAGGCGAGATCGGACAGGATGCCCGCCCCGAGATCGTGATCCCCGCCGGCGTGGGCGTTGTGCAGCCCGGCGTGCCAGAACCGGCCGGCGACGGCGTGCTCACCCTGGTCGAAGCGATGCCACGCGACCGTCTGCGACAACCCGGCCGCCAACAGGTGCAGGCGCCGGCCGATCTCCGGGGTGTACCGGGCATCGGTGATCAACATGGTGACGGTGGCCAGGTGGGCGTCGAGCAGGGCGGCGGTGTGCTGGCGCTGTTCGGTGGCCAGGCCGCTCAGCTGCGCCCCGGTGGTCTCCAACCACTGCACGAACTCGGCGTCGACGGCGTTGCCGTGACGGGATCCGGCGACGGCCGGCGGTTCCAGGACGGCCCACTGTCCGGCGAGGCCGGCCAGGGCCGCGCCGGTGTAGCCGAGCAGGGTGCGGCGTTTCATCCTCGTCTTCAACGCCTCTCTCAACGCGGTGACGGTGTGGTGTGCGCCCAAGGGCAGCGGCTCCTGCAGGCCCGGCAACCAGTGCGGCCACGTGCGGACGTCGACATCCTCGGGGGCAAGCCCGAGGGCCTCCGCGAGCAGGAGTTGGGACTCCGCGCAGGGTTCGACGCCGCTCTCCCACTTCCACACCCGCCCGCGTCGGGTGCCCGAACGCAGGCCCCGACGGGCCGCGGCGTCGCGGACCTCGCGGGCGAGGTCCTCCAACGACCAGCCGCGTTCCGCCCGAACATGGGACAACGGGTGCCGAAGGGAAGCGTCCACGCACCCATCACACCATCACGACGGGCGCCTGTCCGCCGTCCGGCGAACACGGGGATACAGCGGGGATACACCCGGGCCCTGTCGGCGCGTCGAACACGTGAGCTGTACTCGCTTCCCCGACCCGCCGAACCCCCGCCGCCCCGGCCGGTGTTCGCCGTCGCCGGATCCAGGAGGGACACGATGGCCCGAACCCCCAACACCCCGGACGTGCCGCCGGCCGACGAGAGGCGACCCCACCACCGAGACCCCGCGCCCATGACCGCGGGCACCCCCCAGGATCCGACACCGATCCCGACGTCGGTGGCAACAACGCCCACCGGCACGGACGTTCTGCGGACAATGCTCTGCCGGGGCCCTGCCGTCACCCCGGCAACCCGCGCCACCGAAGCAGTGACGCGGCAAAGCGCCTCCGGCGCGATGCCCCCGAGCGGGAGCGCGGAGTGTTGGCGGATGCAGGAGGCTCAGCGTCTGAGCCTGGCGGAGGATCGGCGGACCCCGGTGGAACTGCCGAGTCGACGTCGGCCGGAACTGACCTTGCACAACGCCTACCGCATCCAGAGGTACGGCGCGGCGCTTCGCGTGGACGAGGGTTCCCTGCGTGGTGGGCCACAAGGTGGGGTTGACTTCGGAGGCCATGCGGCGCCAGGTCGGCATCGACCAGCCCGACTCCGGGATCCTCCTGGACACCATGGCTCTCGACTCCGGGGACACGCTACGGGCGGCCGAACTGCTGGCGCCGCGGATCAAGGCGGAGATCGCCTTCCGGCTCGGAGGCGACCTGAGCGGGACCGAACCTGATCCCGCAGATCGTCCGACACCCGAAGGCGGCATCGTGACCTCCATATCTCTCGGGACGCGGGACGCCACGGCCGGCCCGGTTGCGGTGATCTGCGGCATCGGCGCCGAACTACCCCACCGGCAGGTGTCCAACGCGCAGGTCTGCGCGAGCCTGGACGTCACTCCGGAGTGGATCCGTTCGCGGACCGGGATCACCCACCGGGCCCGCGCCGGCCGCGGCGTCTCGACGGCCGACCTCGCGACCCGGGCCGGTGCACAGGCCCTGCGATCGAGCGGCAACCGGTCGGCGGACGCCCTCGTCCTGGCGACCGTTTCCCCGGACCACCGCTGCCCGGCAACCGCACCCGAGGTCGCGGCACGCCTGGGCCTGGCCGGCATCGCGGCCTTCGACCTGGCCGCGGCGTGCACGGGCTTCCTCTACGCCCTCCAGGTCGCGGCCGGCTTCCTCGCCCACCGGACGGCGGAACGCGTGCTGGTGATCGCCGCCGACCGCATCCCGCACATGACCGACCCCACCGACCCGATCACCGCGCCCCTGTTCGGAGACGGCGCCGGCGCGATCGTGCTGCGCCGCGGCGCACCGTCGGAACCCGGCGCACTGGGCCCGATCGTGCTCGGCGCCGACGCAGGGCACGCGGACGCCATCGTGATCCCGCACGACGGGTTCCTGCGCATGCGCGGCCGCGAGACGTTCCAGCACGCCGTCGAACGCATGTCACACGTGTCCGAACGCGCCGCCGAAGCCGCCGGGTGGGCCCTGCAGGACATCGACCGGTTCGTTCCCCACCAGGCGAACGCCCGGATCACCACCGCGGTCGGCCGCAGGCTCGGCATCGACGAACCCAGGGTCCTGCACAACATCGAACGCGTCGGCAACACCGGCGCCGCGTCCATCCCCCTCGCCCTCGTCCAAGCGCAGGGCGACGGTCGCCTCCGGCCCGGACACAGCGTCCTGCTGACCGCCTTCGGCGCCGGCCTCACCTGGGGCGCCACCACCCTCGTCTGGCCCGACCTGAACACAACACCATCCCCCCACCCGAGTCCGACCCACCGGGAGGCATCGTCGTGAACCCCGACCTGAGGCAACTCCTCGTCACCGACCTCGAACTGGACCCCCAGGCGCTGCTCCCGGACGCCGGCCTGGACGACGCCGGCCTGGACTCGCTCGCCATCGTTGAACTGGGCATGCTGCTCACCACCCGATGGGGCGTGGAGATCGCCGACGACGAACTGGCCGCGACCAAGACCCTGGGCGCCCTGGACCGCCTGGTCGACGAGCGGCGCGCCGACCGGTGACCGCCGTGAACACGCCCACCACCGGCCGAGTCGGCAGCACCTGGCTGATCACCCCCGGCACGAAAACCGACCGATTCGACACCGCCGTCGGCGCCGGCGCCGACGTCGCGCTGCTGGACATCGAGGACTCCGTCCCCGAGCACGCCAAGGACGCCGTCCGCACGGCCACACTCCGCTTCCTCACCACCACCACCACCGTCGCCGACGACTCCGGCGAGCGCGCCACCCCGGTGCTCGGGCTGCGCCTCAACGCCACCTCCACGATCCACGGACTCAAGGACCTGGTGGCGGTGGCCGAATGCGGCCACACACCCGCCGTCCTCCTGATCCCCAAGGTCGAATCCCCGCGCGACATCGAACTCGTCGCCCACATCGTCGACCCCGAAGGCTCCCGACCCGTCGTGTGGGCGCTCATCGAGACACCACGCGCCATCGCACGCCTGCCCGAGATCCTGTGCGCACGCCCCCTGGCCGGCGTGGTGTTCGGGGCCGCGGACTACGCCACAGCCGTCGGCTGCGCCCGGGACCGCCGCGCCCTGCTGTACCCGCGATCCGCCCTCGCCGCAGGGGCCGCAGCCGGCATACCCGCGATTGACTCGCCGTTCTTCGACCTGCGCGACATCGAGGGTTTGCGCCGCGAGGCAGAAGAGGCCAAGGTCCTGGGCTTCGCCGGCAAAGGCGCCGTACACCCCGGGCAACTCGCCGTCGTCAGAGCCACGTTTGCTCCCTCCGCGCAGGAACTGGCGGCCGCGCAGGCCCACACGCGCGGCGCCTCGATGCTCTGTGGCTAGCCTGCGCGCGCTCGAATACCTCGAACTCCCCGAACTCCTAGCCCGACTCGCCGACATCCTGACCACCGCCCACCCGCGACCCGCCGACGTCGCCTCCCACATCCACGCCCTGGAAGCACACAGTTGGGACTTGTTGCGCAGGTGCTCCGGTGTCGAGTACCCCCGCCGAGGTGCACGACGAAGTTACGAGCGGGCGTACCAGTGAACCGGGGAAGCTGGCCGCCAGACCGCTTGAACACGCGATTGCCCGGTCCAGCCCGGGTGATCTCGGTCAACAGGCCGCCCTCGCCGAGCAGGGCCGCTCCGGAGGCGTCCGCGCGATCCATCAACTGCTCGACGACCTCGCCCACCATCGCGTCGGTGTCCGCGGGCGGACCACCGGTGGGCTGTGGGTTTTCGATCTCGGTCATGACTGTCCGTTCCGGAAGGGCCGGGATCCGGGAAGGCACCCCGGCCCATCCTTTACATCACGCACTTACACGAACTTTCAGACACATCCGTGTTGGTCAGTGGGTTTCCCATTGGATGTTGGGTGAGGTGGCGAGGTTGGCGGCGCGGTGTACGAGATCGGTGCCGTACAGATCCACCGCGTCGGTGAAGTCCCGTTCGAGGTGTTCGATGACGCGGACCAGGTTGTGGCGGCCTGTGGTCCTGGCTTCGCGTCGGGTGGTGTCGGTGCGCGGCGGGGCCTGCGCGGTCTGGGTGGGGTACAGCCGTCGCATGCATTCGCGCCAGGCGGGGTTGCTCATCGGGTGGACGGCGGCGGCGTGTTCGGCGTGGCGTTGTGCGTCGAGTGCTGCTTCGCGCCGCAGTCGGGCGGTGATGAACGCGGCGGGTCGCATCGGCTTCCAGCTGTCGAGGTGCCATGCGGTGAGTTCTCCGGCGATGCGGGGTGCGTCGAGTCCGCGGTCGATCAGGGGCCGTAGCGCCCAGGCCAGGCGGCGCAGGGTTTCGTGTGCGGTCCAGGTGATCAGGGTCCGGACGCGGGCGGCGGTGGCGATGTCCCGGGCGACGCGCAGCGGTGATCGGCGTTGTCCCGGGTGGCTGTTGCCCCGGTTCTGCGGGGAGGGTGCGGGCGGGTCGCCCGCGCCGGCGCGCGTGCCGGTGTTCTTGAACCCACCTATGGACCGGGACCTGCGTGCGGGAGTGGGTGCGTTCGGAGAAGGGGGCGCATCGCGGGTGCGCCGGTCCGGGTCGGTGGCGGGGGAGTTCGCCTGCTTCGGTCGTGGCTTGGGGGAGGCGCTGCGCGGATGCCGTGCCGTGGCCGTTGCGGCCGCTCGGCGGGTGTGGCCGTCGGGTGTGGTCCCGGTCAGGCGGGCGGTGTAGCCGGTGCCGGTGAGGCGGTGGCCCATGGCGTGGTCGTAGGTGGGTGGGATGACGGCGGCGTAGATGGTGGCGGTGGCGGTGTAGGGGCGGCCGGGTTTGCGTAGGTTGCGCCGGGATCCGTGGATCACCCAGGCGAGTGCGCCGAGTTCGCGCAGGACGGCGACGTGGCGTTTGACGGTGGCGCGGGAGAGTCGTAGGCGCAGCGCGGTGGTGTCGAGGGCGTAGAGGACTGTTCCTTCGTGGTGGTTCATGCGGGTGGCGAGGTCGTGGGCGATGCGGAGGGTGGTGGGGCCGGCTTTGGGGTGGGTGCCGGCGGCGATCAGCCAGGTCACGGCGCTTATCCATGCTCGGGGTCGGGTGTGGCGGGAGGTGGTGGTTTCCACTTCCTGGGCGTGGGGTGGGTGGATCGGGGCGGCGTCGGGCGCGCCGGTGTCGGTGTGTGCTGCGGCGGTCCCGCGGGAGGAGGGGTGTGTTCGGTGGTCGGCGTTGCGGGTTTCGTCGGCGTCGCCGGTCACCGGTGCCGGGTCTTGGCGCGACTGCCGCCTGGGGGAGGGGTGTTCGTGGGGGAGGATCGCGTACGGCTCGGGTTCGTGGGGGACTTCCGCGGGGTCTGCGACCGTGGTGGTGGGCGTTTGGGGGTTCTGTGGTGTGCGCATGGGCGATGTCCTCCGGGTGTGGGCGCGGCGGACGGTGGAGTCCGGTGTGGGGAAGTGCGGCCGTTGCGGCCGGGTGGGTCGGCTGCCTGTTCGGGGGGCGCGCTGCCGGGACGGTGGTCCCGGGGAGTGGGTGTGGTTGCCGACTCGGTGGTGCTCGGGTGCTGCGCTTGGGCCGGCGAGGGGCGGCCGGGGTGGTGTCGCGGGGCGGCCGTGGGGGCGACGTGGCCTCGGTTCGGGGCGGTGGGTGTCCGCGTGAGGGCGTGCGTGTGCGCATGGCTCGTGTTCGCCTCGTCGTCCGGGTCGCCGGCGGCGAGAGCGCCGTTGGAGCGGCGGTGTCCGCGGCGGCGGGTGGGGACGGTACCTCCACTCTCGGCCCGCCGGTCGCCGCATCCGGGCTTCTTGCACCACCCGCGCTGTCCGGGCTTTGCGTGGATCCGCAGCGGCGTGTCGGGGCGATACGACGGGCGTGTCGGGCCCGCCCGCAGACAGTCGGCTACCCCCCGTGTGCTCCGGGCGGACGTCGCGGACGTCGAGGTCCGAGGCCTGGAGGTGTGTTGCTCACGCCCCGACGGCCGTGACACGAGGCGTTCTCCCGCGACGTCGGCCGGAAACGAGCGTGATCATCCGGCGGCGGCCTGGGGATCAGGCGTGCCTTGGGGGCGGCGGAGTGGCGGGGTCGTTCGCCGCAAGGGATCGGCTCGGTCGGGCGGGCAGCGCTCGACCGGCATGGGATGGCCGATTGCGCTGACCGGTCCCCGTGTCGGGGTGTCGTGGTGTCGCCTGCCGGGCGACGGCGAAACAAGGGGTTCGCGCGGGTCGGCCGCCGGCATGTCGCGAAGCGACGTCGCCGGTCCTGTGGAGAGCCGCCGAGGCTGCCGGGGGACGAGGTCACTGCGCGCGCCCGGTGGACGACCCTCCGGTCCGATGCGCTTCGTGTCCTGTGTGCGAGGTCGGACGGAGGCAGCCGGTGCGGTGCACCTGTTTGTCGTGGTCGAAGCGACCCGGGACGCTTGTGCGTGCGCGGGACCTCGACGGCGCGAATCTTGAGGCCGTGTGAGTGCCGCCGCTTCGGTCCGGATCGGAAGAGCGCGTCCGGTCCGCGACAACTTTCCACGTTCGCACAGGAGTTGACAACCCTGGCGCGCGCTTCGGCGGCACATCGCTCGGTCGTTGCGGGCGGTCGCGGAGCGAGGGAGGGGCGATGGTCGTCGCGAGCCCGGGGTGAGTGTGGGTCGTCCGGAAGGCCGAGAAGGGCGGGACCGGGGCGGCGGGCGGCGGGCGTTGCGCGCGGCCGGACTTGTGTTGTTGGGGATGCTCGGCGTCGGCGAACGGCTGGGCCGCCCATGTCCGGGGGCATCGCCGGCGACGAGGGGGTGGCGGGCGGTCCGGGCTGTCGGATCCCCGACTGTGACTTCTTCGCGGACGGCTGGGAACGTGCCGGTGCCGGCCGGTTGATCGGACGGCTCGGCCGCCGTCCCGGCTCGCGGTTGGGCCCGGCGTATGGTGCTCGACTTGTCGCGCCCTGAGTCCGGTGGCGCGCGACGGCGCCACCTGGACGTCGTGTGCCCGCGCCGTGTCGGGGTTGGCCGCGGTGATGTGAAGCCACTTGCGGTTTTCGTTCGCGATCGGAGCGGAGGACCCATTTACCGGGTGGCCGCACGACCGGTGATCCGGCCGGTGCGCGGACCAAGCTCGAAGGTTCGTGCGTCGGTGGAAGGGGCACCGTCCGCGGTTCGGACGCGAGGAGGCCCCGCCGCCGCCCATGAAGGGGCGGCGGCGGGGCCGGCTTTCTCACGGAACGGTCGCCGGGCGCTGTGGCGCTGTGGGCGTCGAAGGGGAGTTGACGCGTGGGCGTCGGCTCGGGAGTGCCCGGTTGCTTCGCCGCCTTGTGCGGATCCTAGGCCTTGCGGCTTCACGGTTGTGTGGCCTTGAAGTGGTTGCGTACGGCGGTGGCGAGTGGGTTGTCGGTGCCGGTGGCGGTGCTGTCGTGGGCCAGCTGGTGGAGGGCGTGGCGTGCCTGGTGGGGGACGACGCCGTTGCCGAGGATGCGCAGTTGCGCGACGCGGGTGAGGCCGGGGGTGTGGGTGACGTGTCCGGGTTGGAGGCCCATGAGCCATTCGACGAACGCGGGTGTCAGTTGTGGGGTGCCTCGGGGTCCGGGTCGGGTGGGCGCGGGGGCCGGGCGGTCGAGGAGGGTTTCCCAGTGGCGGATCGCCGCTTCGTACGGGCCCCAGTCGATGGTGGTGTTGTGGGCTTTTCGAGGGTGCGGGTGCGGGTTCGGGTCGGGGTGCGGGGTGCGGGTGGGGTGGTGGGGGTGAGGGCGCTGGTGAGGCCGCCGCGTTGGCGGGGTGAGCCTTTGGAGCCCTCGCTGGCGATCGGGGTGGGCAGCAGGGGCCGCCGCGCGCCCGGGCACGTGCGGCGGGCGCGGGTGCCGCGGCGCCCGGACGCCGGCGTCCGGCACGGTGCCGGCGCATCGGTGCCGCGCGGCGGGGACGGGTGGAGTGTGTTGGCAACGTCGGGGAGTGCGTCGTGTTTGCGTCCGACGGGGCCTTTGCCGTCGCGGGCGCGTGGTGTGGGCAGGCCACGCCGCGATGAACATTCTGGTGCGGCGGTGTGGCGCGCCGATGTCGGAGGCCGAAAGGCTCGTCCATTGCGTGTCATACCGCGCGCGGGCCAGGTCGGTGAGGACGGTGTCGAGGCCTCGCCTTCGTAGGGCGGCGACGTTCTCCAGGACGACGAGTGCGGGTCCCAGGTGGCGAATTGCGTCCATGACGGTGTGCCAGAGGCCGCTGCGGGTTCCATGGGCGATGCCTCCTCCGGGGCCGACGAGGGAGATGGATTGGCAGGGGAATCCGGCGGTGACGACGTCGACGGGTGCCTCGTAGGCGAGGCGGGCCCAGTCGACGTCGCGGATGTCGCCGAGGTTCGCCGTGTCGGGGTGGCGGTGGGCCAGGAGCGCGCGCACGTCCGGGTCGTCGTCGGCGACCCACACCACCCTCCCGCCCAGGACCTCGACGACGGCCTGGTCCAGGCCCCCGTATCCGGTGCACATGCTCCCGACACGAAGGCCCGCGACCTCACGGGCCTCCTGCGCCGGTGCGCTTGCCGGGTGGTTCACGGGCTGTCCGGTCTGCGCAGGACGATGACGTCCTCGTGGACGATCAGGTGTTGGGGGCTGCCGGCGGCGCGCGCCTCGCGGACGTTCTTGAGCGCGAAGAACGTGGGCCGCGCGACGAGTTCGTCGTCGCGCAGTCCGGCCAGGAGTGCGACGCAGCGTTCGACGGGGACCAGGCCCGCGGTTTCGCCGGCGGTGATGGCGGCGGCGGGGAGGTCGACGAGTTCGCCGAGGTGGCGCCAGGGGCGGGTGGTGATCACGACAATCCCGCCGGGGCGCAGGACTTCGCGGCATGCGGCGAGGATGCGGGTGAAGGCGTGGAGGAGGTCGGGTCCGGTGTTGGCGAGGTTCCCGCGGTCGCGCCGGTCGGGCCCGTAGCTGTCGGCGTACTTGGCGATTTTCGCGACGCCGGTTTCGCGGGTGGTGAGGATCTGGCCGTGGACGGATGCCCCGTACGGCGGTGAGGTGACGACCAACGCGACCCGGCCGCGCAGGCGTTCGGGCACGAGCTGCCCGGTGCGGCGGCCGTCGCCGTGCACGACCACGGCCTGCCCGGCGGCGCCCCGGGTGTGGGCGAGGCGGGCGTTGGCGGCGGCGATCTCGGCCCACTGTGCCTCGTATTCGATGCCGATGGCGTTGCGGCCCTGGTGGGCGGCTTCGACGAGGGTGGTGCCGATGCCGCACATCGGGTCCAGGACCCAGTCGCCGGGGCGGGTGTAGTGGGCGACGGCGTGGGCGGCGATCGCCGGCAGCATCTTCGCGGGGTGCGCCGTCGATTCGGGGACGTAGCGTCCTCGGCGCTGGGCGGGGCCGGTGGTCTGCGCGGTCGCCCAGATCGACGGCGGCGGGCGGCGGTCGCAGCCCGGCTGGGTGTCGTCGCGGGGCGCGGTGTGGGACGGCCGGCGGTGGTCGTGTGTCACGGGGTGTACTCCGTCCGTTCGAACAGCAGGACGTCGGTGTGGACCACGTCGTGGCGGCCGGTGTGGCGGTCGGCGCAGGCCGCGTGGCGGGGTGCGGGGGTGTGCGGGACGAGCCGGCCGTTGTCGAGGTGGGCGTGGACGACGATCACGTGTTGCAGATACCGCCAGTCGCACATCCGCGCCTCACGCACCACCGGCCCGCAGCGGTCGATCATGCGGCCGGTCGGCGCGTGTTCCGCAGGGATCGCGATCGCGACGAACACGCCGGTGCCGGTGCCGGGATCGCCGGGCACGCGGGCGAGGAGACGGCGAATCGTGCGAGTGGCGGCCGCCGGTCCTTCGGGGCGCCGGGCATCGCCGGCGGGTCCGAGGTCGGCGACGACCAGGAGGCGGGCGCCGGCGCCGGGGTGTGTGATCGGGGTGTGCTCGTGCGGCCCGACGCGGACCGCGGTCACGTCCGTGCCCAGGGTGCGGACGTGGTCGCTCAACCGTGCGTGGGCCCAGGCCGGCAGCGGGGCCCTCGCCGCCGGGGCGTGGGGGAGTGGCCCGGGCCGGGCCGTGTCTGGGGTGGGGCGGGGGGCGATCCAGACGGTGACGGGGACGTCGATCCCCGGCGCCGGCGGCTTCGGCCGCCGGGCACGCGGGAGCTTGGGCGGCCCGGTGGGGCCGGGGGAGGTGGTGTTGCGCATCGGGGATTGCGGTGGCTTCGAAGGGCCCGGCCGCGTCGCGCTGACATCGGTAATGGAGTCGAAGTCGATCCCGGGCGACACCCGACTCTGAAATCCGCCGCGCCGGCCCGCCTCCCGGGAGGTGGGGGTGTCGGCGTGCGCGGGGGGTGTGTTGCCGCTGGTCGGGGCGTGATGTGCACCCTGCGAGCACCCTGTGTCCCCGATGCGCCGCGGGGGCCGGAGTGCATGTCATGGATCGCGAGGACCTGGCTGTCGTTGTCGAACGACATGGGACGGATGCGGCCGGTCGGGCCGCTTGGGCGTTGTGGGCGGGGGCTTCGTTTCGGGTGTGGGCCGGGTCGACGGCGCCGGCCGCTCGATTCCTCGACTCCATGTGTGGCGGGCCCGGTGCATGGCGGAGGACGGCGTCGTCACCCGTAAGGATTTCGACCGGGGGTTGCCGGCCCTTCGGCGGGCGGGGGATGCCCCCGTCGTCTTGGGGCGGGTGGATACGACGGAGGGCACGCACGTCGTTTTCCTGACCGCCGATCCGGGCTCGTGCGTCGCAGTTGCTGTGGCCTCACGGCTCCACGTGCGCGGCTCCGAGGGCGCGCCACCCGGACGGCCGACCATCCCTTCGGGGTTGCTTTCGCGCAGGTGGGGCCGTGATGTGCACCCTGCGGGCACCCTCGCCGCAGAACTGATCGACCCGCCCGGATCCGGGCACGCCCCGCGCAGTCTCCGTGCACCCCCGCGTGCCTCGGGCCCGGGGTGCTCGCAGGGTGCGCGTGGGGTGCGGGGGTGGTCGGTGACATGGACGACGTCGCCCTTCCACCTCCGTTCGTCGGGAGTCGTCCATGTCGTCGTCCACGCGTTCCACCGCCGCGCCCGTGTCGGGTTCGGCGAGTCCGTTGCAGATCCTCGAGGCGACGTTCCGCGCCCTGTCCCGGGGTTCGCGTCCGTTGACGTTGCCCGCCGATCTGGTGGCGCCGGTGATGGACGTGGCGCCGGGTCGGCGTCGTGTGTGTGTGGACCGGGTCCGTGCGCAGCTGCGCGGCCCGCACGCCTCCGCTCTCGCGGAGGTGGTGTGGCCGGAGTTGATCCGGCGTGCGCAGCGTCCGCACGCGCAGCAGTGGGTGGTGGTTGCGGCGGCGGTCGCGGCGCCGAGTCTGCGCCGGTTGATCGCCCGCCGGTCCTGGCGGGGGTTGGTGGAGCGTGCGGATCTGGAGCAGGAGATGCTCGGTGCGTTCCTCCAGGCTCTCCTGGCCGCGGACCCGGACGACCCGCGGGCGTATCACGGGTTGCGTCGGGCGGCGGACCTGGCCGCGTACCACCTGATCGAGGACGCCCGGCAACACGCCCGCCACACGGTCGCGTTGGAGGCCGAGGCCGCCGAGCGGCGCGCGGAGGAGGCACTCGCGACCTCCACCTCCGCCTCGGGTGCGGATCCGGCCGCCGGTCCGGGTTCGGCGGAGGGCCTGTTGGAGCGGGCGGTCGATGCGCGGGTGGTCACCGCGGAGGAGGCGGAGTTGATCGCGGTCACCCGTATCGACGGGGTCCTGGTGCGGGAGTTGACCGGCGGTTCCCCCGCGCGGATGCGTGCCGCGTACCGGCGGCGTCGGGCCGCCGAGCACCGCCTGCGCGAGGCGATCACCGCCGAGGTGATCTGACCGACCCGGTCCCGCCGTCCGTCGTGCTGATGCCCGTGCGGGTGTCGCGGACGGAGCCCGTCGACTCCATTACCGGTGAGGGCGTTCGCCCGGGCAGGAGCCCGCGGCCTCGGCCTTGTCCCCTCGGCGCTTGGGATTTCCGGCGTCGTCACCGTGGTCCGTTCGGCGGGTGTCGCCCGTCTCGCGCTGACACCCGAGTACCGAGCCACTCGAACTCCTCGAGGAGGAGGTGGCCCGGAGCGGCCCCGCCCGCCGGCGGACCCCGACCCCCGCCCACCCGGACCGAGGTGGTCGATGCCCCGTCTCTCCGCTTCGTCCCGCCGTCATTTCCCGGAGGTTCCGATGCCCCACCCCCGCCCACGAACCGAGCCCACCCAGCCCACCCGGCCCGACCGGCTCTCCGCCTTGCCCGCCCGGTCCACCCCGTGCCGCCGGTCGGTCCGGTTCGGCGTTCTCGCCCGATTGACGAGTGTGGGCCGGTTTCGTGCGAGGGGGCGTCACCGTCGTCCTCGCCCTGCGTGGTGGCGTCCTTTCGTCACGCGTGAGTTCGCCTTCACCGTCGCGTTCATCGGACTGTTGTTGGTGTTGTTCGGGCCGGATGCGGCGTTCGCGGCGAACAGCATCCCGGAGGTGATCGACAACACCCGGAACTGGATCGTGGGGATCGCGGCCGGGTTGGCGACGCTGTTCCTGACCCTGGGCGGGATCCGCTACCTCCTTGCGGGCGGCGACCCGGGCGAGGTGGAGAAGGCCAAAGGGGCGCTGAAGGCGGCGGCGGTCGGCTACGGGATCGCGATCCTGGCGCCGGTGTTGCTGGCCGTCCTGCAGGGCATCGTCGGCGACCCCGGTACCGCCACCACGCCGCCGGAGGCGCCGAAGCCCGGCACGGTCCCGGCGGTCGCCGCCGGCGCGTTCGCTCCGCCGGCGTGAACGCGGCGCCGGGACACAGCGCCCCGTCCACGCGACCGCGGACCGGGCGCAGGACAGGGTCCCTTCGTGCCGGCCTGACCGTGTCGGCTCTCGTGGTCCCGGCCTTCCTGTTCGGCGCCGTCCTTCTTGTAGGGGCGAACCCGGCCGCTGCGGAGCCGACTTCGACGAACCCGGCGATCGCCGCCGCGCCCCGAGACCCCGCACCCCCGACCACCCCACCCCCGACCACCCCACCACCCACGACGCCCCCGTCCTCGAGGCCCCCGACCGCCACGGCCACGGCCGCGCCATCTGTCGGGACGCCGTCCGTCCCATCCGCCGGTACGACCCCGCAGAGCACACCGCAAGCGCCCGGGCCTCCCGGCCCGGTGCCGCCGGGGACGGTTCCGGTGACGCCGGCGTCCTGGTGGGATCCCCGCGACTGGTTTCGCGCGGGCGGGCCGCTGGACGTTCCGAAGATGCTGTGGGACGCGATCGGGAACCTCCTGGGCGGCCTGGTCGCGCAGGCCGCGCAACCCCTGCTCGATCTCCTGGGTCACACGCTCCTGCACACCCCCGACGTCGCGGCGAACGGCCCCGTGCACGAGCTGTGGTCGCGCAACCTGGCCCTGGCGACCGGCCTGTACGGCCTGTTGATCATGGCGGGCGGGGTGTTGGTGATGACCCATCAGACGGTCCAGACCCGGTACGCGGCCAAGGACGTGGCGCCGCGGATCGTGGTGGGGCTGGTGGCGGCGGCGACGTCGCTGGAGGTGATGAGCCGCCTGATCGAGATGTCCAACGCCCTCGCCCTGGCCGTGGTCGGCGAGGGCGTCGACGGGGCGGGACTGGCCCAGCAGTTGATCGCGCCGCTGTTCAACCCGGGGAACGCGCTCTATCTGATCGTGATGGCGCTGGTCGCGCTGGTCCTGCTGGTCGGTCTGCTGTTGGGGCTCGTCATCCGCATCGCGTTGGTGATGCTGTTGGCGGTGGTGGCGCCGCTGGCCCTGGCCGGGCACGCTACCCCGCTGACCGAGGGTATGGCGCGGATGTGGTGGCGGGCGTTCGTCGGCGCGCTGGTCATGCAGTTCGCCCAGTCGGTCACGTTGATCGTCGGCCTGCGGGTGATGTACGCCAAGGGCAACACCATGTTCGGCACCCCCACCGCCGACGGGCTGTCGGCGATGCTGACCGGGATCGCGCTGTTCTGGATCCTGTTGAAGATCCCGGCGTGGGTGGGCCGCACGGTGTTCGCCGGGTCCGGCATGTCGGCTCCGCATCCGGGGTCGGGTCCGGTGGGCCGGATCCTGCGAACGGTTGCGTCCGCGTACTTGTTGGGCCGGTTCCTGCCGCAACTGGGCGGCGGGGGCCGGGGATCGCGCGGGCTGGGCGGCCGTCTGGGCCGGCACCTGTCGCAACGCGGCGGCGGCCCCCGGCCACGCCCCGGCTCGCCGGGGCCGGGGCGGGGGTCGGGGGGCCGGCATCGCCGCCCCGTCGGCCCGTGGGACCGGGAGAGCCCGCCCGTGGGGGCGCCGGCCGGCCGGCACCGCCGGCCCGAGGGCCGCCACCGCATGCCCGGCACCCCGAGGCGTAGGGAACGCCCCTCCACCGCGGCTCCCACCGGTCGGCACCGCTGGCCCGACGGCCGCCACCGCGCACCCGGTGTGCCCGGCCAGGAGAGCCCCGCCACCACGGCGGCCGGCCGTCACCGTCGCCCCGACGGCCTGCACCGCGCACCCGCAACCCCCGGCCGCGAGGAGACCCCGTCCAACGCGGGCGCGGCCGGTCGACACCGGCGGCCCGCGGGACAGGCCTCGCCCGCGCGCAAGGCCACGCCCCGCAAGACCACGCCCCGCGCGACCACGCCCGCCGCACCCGCCCGACCGCGCCGCCCGACCACGCCTCCGGCCGGGGCCCGACCGCAACGACCGACCCGGCCGCCGGCCGGGGGTCGACCCGAGCGCCCGACGCGACCTCCCGCGACGCCGTCCTCGGCCGGCGGCGGTGGGGAGCCTGCGGCCGGTACGCCGGCCTCCTCGCGTCCGCGTCCGGCGCCGCCTCGGCGGAGCCGCCCGCCCACTCCCGGGCGTGGCGCGGCTCCGTCTGCGGAGCGGGCGCTTCCGCGTGATCACCCCGACGTCGAGGCCCCGTACGGAGGTTGGGGACCGCGACCCGCTTCGACGCCGCAACCCCCCTTGCCGCGTCCGAGCCGTTCACCGCGTCTGCCGCTGGACGACCAGGACTCCTGAAACGCGCACCCGCCGCCGAACCTCCACCACGACCACGTAATCCGCACCCCGTATCGGGAGGTGAGCAGTCGTGCCCGGACATCGCACGGACGAGGACGACGAGTACACGAGCGTGCGTATCCCCGCCGACATCGAGAAGGAGGACAGGCTCCTCGGCCCGTTGACCGCCCGCCAGATCGCGGTCCTTGCCGCCGCGGCCGCGCTCGCGTGGGGCGGCCGGCTCCTGACCCAACCGTGGCTGGCGCCCCTGGTCTATGTGGCGTTGATCGCGCCGACGGCGCTGTTGCTGCTCGTGGTGGTGCTGGGTCGGCGCGACGGTGTGAGTCTGGATCGCTGGCTCCTCGCGGGCCTGCGCCACTTCCGCGGCCCCAAGCACCTGGCCCCGCCTCGTGATCGCGACGCGGATCCGTCCGACGACACCCCGGACTGGTTGGGCCCGGACTGGGTTCGCCGGTCCCGGCCGCGCCCGGAGGCGTTGCGTACGCCGGTGCGGGAGGTGACCCGGGCCGGGACCGTCGATCTGGGCGAGGACGGGCACGCGGTGATCGCCGCCTGCTCGACGGTGAACATGGCGTTGCGCACCAACGCCGAACAGCAGGCCCTGACCGGTGCGTTCGGTCGTTTCCTCAACTCGTTGACCGGGCCCGCGCAGATCGTGGTCCGCGCCCAGCGCATGGACCTGGGCCCCTACCTGTGGGGCCTGCGGTCGCGGGCGCCGGGCCTTCCGCATCCGGCGCTGGAGGAATCCGCCCTCGCGCACGCCGACTTCGTCCAGGCCCTGGCCGCCGAGCGGGACCTGCTGGTGCGCCAGGTCCTGCTGGTGCAGCGGGAGAAGGGCCGCCCGAGCGGGCGCGCCGACCAGCGTGTCCTCGAGGCAGCCCGTGCCCTGGGGCCCGCCGGCGTCGGTGTCGTCGCCCTCGACGCCCCCCGCGTCCGCGAGGTGATCGCCTGCGCCGCCGACCCCGACAACCCCACCCCCGCCGCACTGCACACCCCCACCGACACCACCATCACCGGCCCACACGACCACGACCACGACATCGACGGGGAGTTCCTGTGAGATCCCTTCCACGCCGCCCCACCCGCCCCCGCCCCCGCCTCCGCCCCGGCTTCCGTCGCCGTCGCCGTCCGGTCGAGGCGGAGTCGGGCCCGGCGACGCCGCGCGAGTTGTTGCCGGACGCGGTCGTGGTGCGCCCGCGCATGCTCGGCGTCGGGAACCACGTGTCGTCCACGCTCGTGGTCACCGGCTACCCCGCCGAGGTGGGTCCCGGTTGGCTGGAGCCGCTCCTGGCCTATCCCGGGCGCCTGGACGTGGTCCTGCACGTCGACCCCGTCCCCGGACACGTCGCCACCCAGCGCCTGCGCAAGCAACGCGCCCGGCTCGAGTCCACGCGCCGCCAGGACGCGGACAAGGGCCGCCTGGACGACCCGGAGACCGAGGCCGCAGCCGCGGACGCCGCCGACCTGGCCTACCGGGTCGCCCGCGGCGAGGGGAAGTTGTTCCGCGTGGGCCTGTATCTGACCGTCCACGCCGACGACGAGACCACGTTGGGGGAGGAGTTGGGGGCGGTCGGCGCGATCGCCGACTCCCTCCTGCTGCGCACCGTCCCCGCCACGTTCCGATCCCTGCAGGGCTGGATCTCCACGCTGCCGCTGGGCGTGGACCTGATCGGCGCACGCCGCACCATGGACACCGCCGCTCTCGCCGCCGCGTTCCCGTTCGCCTCGCCGGACCTGCCGACCGCCGACCCCGCCGACGCCGCCGCCCCCACCGGCGGTGTGCTGTACGGCATCAACACGATGAGTTCGGGTCTGGTGATCTGGGATCGGTGGGCGCAGCCCAACCACAATTCCGTCACCCTGGCGCGCAGCGGCGCGGGCAAGTCCTACCTGACGAAACTCGAACTCCTGCGCAGCTTGCACAACGGGGTCGAGGCGGCGGTGATCGACCCGGAGGGCGAGTACGTGCGCCTGGCCGGCGCGGTCGGCGGCACGGTCCTGGTCCCGGGCGCGCCGGGGGTGTGCGTCAACCCGTTCGACCTCCCGGCGGCTCCGCGTCGCCGTGGTCGACGCACGAAGGGCGAGGCGGCGGAGGCGGTGGGCGGGGATGCCCTGACGCGGCGGGCGTTGTTCGTGCACACGCTCCTGGCGGTCCTGCTCGGGGGTTCCACGACGGCGGCGGAGCGCGCGGTGTTGGACACCGCGATCATGGGCGCCTACCGCACGGCGGGCATCACCTCCGATCCCCGCACGTGGGGCCGCCCGGCGCCGCTGCTGTTCGACCTGCAGACCGCATTGGTCGATGCCGGTACCGACGTCGCGCACGATCTGGCGGCGCGGCTGGCGCCGTACACCACCGGCACCCACCGCTCCCTGTTCGAGGGCCCGACCACCACCCGGCCCGAGGGGCATCTGGTGGTGTGGAACCTGCGCCGGCTGCCGGACGAACTCAAGTCGGTGGGGATGTTGTTGACGTTGGACGCGATCTGGCGGCGCGTCACCGACTCCGCCGAGCGGCGTCGGCGGCTGGTGGTGGTCGACGAGGCGTGGCTGCTGATGCGCGAGGGCGAGGGCGGCCGGTTCCTGTTCCGCATGGCGAAGGCGGCCCGCAAGTACTGGGCGGGTCTCGCGGTGGTCTCGCAGGACGCCGACGACGTCCTGGGCTCGGATCTCGGGCGGGCGGTGGTGGCGAACTCGGCCACGCAGATCCTGTTGCGTCAGGCGACGCAGGCGGTCGACCACATCGCCGACACCTTCGGCCTCTCCGCCGGGGAACGCGACTTCCTCCTGAGCGCCGACCAGGGCGAGGGCCTGCTCCTGGCGGGCACGAGCAGCCGGGTGTCGTTCGCCGCGCTGGCCGCCGACGGCGAACACGCCCTCGTCACCACCGACCCCGCCGACCAGGCCGACACCGACACCGACACCGACGACGCTGACCACTACGACGCCGACTTCGACCCGGAACACGACGACGGCGAAACCGAGTTCGACGACCTCGACGACGACACCTTCGACGACCCGGGTGAAGAGTTCGAAGGTGACGCGTTCGACGACGAGGGCCGCGACGAGGACGAGGACCCTCTCCACGGCTTCGATCGGGCCGACCTGGACGAGGGCCCCTTCGACCAGGGCGCCGAGACCATCGACCCCGCGGCCACGGCCACGACCACGGGCGGGCCCGGGCCCGATGCGCTGCGCGACGACGGCGGTTCCGACGTTCCCAGTCGTGTCGACCCCGGCGGCGCTTCGCCTGTGCCGCCGCGTCGCGCCCGCTCCGCCCGCAGGACGTCCCGGTGACCCCCACGCCCGCGCCGCCGGGCGACGTCCCCGACGGTGGCCCGTTGGGGCGGTTCCTCACCGCTCCCGGCGCCTGGTGGTCCGGCGTCGCCGACACTCTCGACACGGCGTTGACGACCTACGCCCCGATCACCCTCCCGCTTCTCCTGGCGTGCGTCCTGGTCGCGGCCGGCGCGCGCGGCCGCATGCGGAAGTGGCGACACGCCCGGTGGGCGGACGGTGCCCGGTGCATCACGATCCTGGCACCACCGCGCGTGGACGCCTCCGGTGGCGAGGCGCTGTGGCGTCAGTTGTCGGGCCTGGCGCATCCGTGGTGGAAGCGCCTGGTCCTGGGCCAGTTCCACCTCGGTTTCGAATACGCCTGGACCGCGACCGGCCTGACGGTGCGGCTGTGGCTGCCCGGCACGGTCCCCGAGTCGCTGGTGCGCCAGGCCGTCCAGGGCGCGTGGCCCGGCGCGCACACCACGACCGGGCCGGCCGAACCCGCCCTGGTCCCGGGCCACATCGCCGTCGCCGGGGCCCTGCGCCTGGCCCGCCCGGAGGTTCTGCCGCTGCGCGACAGGCACGACGCGGATCCGCTGCGCGCTCTCCTGCAGGCCGCGACCGGCATGTCCGGCGACCAACGGGCACTCGTGCAGATCCTCGCCCGCCCCGCCACCGGCCTGCGCCTGCGACGCGCCCGGGCGGCGGCCCGCAGGCTCAAGGCCGGCCAGCACCCCGGCGGAAGGCCCGCGGCCCTGCGCACCCTGGCAACCCACGGCCAGGCCCGCTCGGGTTCCGGCAAGGCGGACCCCGCCCACGCCCTGGAGGTCCGCCACGCGGCCGCGAAACTCGCCGGCCCGCAATGGGCGGTGAGCATCCGCTACGCCGCCACCACCTCCACACCCGCCGCCGTGGTGAAGCGAGGGGTCGGCACGACCGCGGCCGGGGCGGGTGGCGCCACCGCGACGGATGCGGTGCTCAGGGGGCGGGTGCACGCGTTGGCGACGACGTTCGCGATCCACTCCTGGGAGAACTGGCTCACGCGCACGCGCCTGCGCCGTCCCGAGCACGTCGTCGCGCCGCGTCGTTTCGACGGTCCCGGTTCGTTGTTGTCGGTGCCCGAACTCGCTGCGTTGGCCCATCTGCCGTTGGACGCGGACGCCCCGGGCCTGGCCCGGGCCGGGGCGCGCTCGGTCATCCCGCCGTCGCGGATCCCGGTGCCCCGTCCGGGTGGTGACGTCAAACCCCTGGGCGTCTCCGACGCCGGTCACCCACGCGGGGTGGGGTTGAACGTGCGTGACGGCCGGCAGCACCTGCACGTCGTGGGGGCCACGGGCTCGGGCAAGTCGACGTTGTTGGCGAATCTGGTCGACGACGACGTGGCGCGCGGGCGCGGGGTGGTGGTCATCGACCCCAAGGGCGATCTGATCACCGACCTGTTGGACCGTCTTCCGGCGAGCGCGGCGGATCGGATCGTGGTGATCGATCCGGACGACCCGCACACCCCGCCCAGCCTCAACGTCCTCGAGGGCGAGGACATCGACGTGGTCGTGGACAACGTGACCGGGATCTTCCGCCGGATCTTCTCCAGCTTCTGGGGCCCGCGCACCGACGACATCATGCGCGCGACCTGCCTGACGTTGATGCGGCACGCGGCCGCGACCGGCGACGTCGTCACCCTCGCCGACGTCCCCCGATTGTTGGGCGAACCCGCCTACCGCTCCCGCATGATCCCCACGGTGCGGGACCCGGTCCTGCGGGGTTTCTGGACCTGGTACGAGTCCATGTCCGAACCCAGCCGCGCGGCCGTGATCGGGCCGGTGCAGAACAAGCTCCGCGCGTTCCTGTTGCGTGGCTTCGTCCGCCAGACGATCGCCGCCGGGCCCTCCACGTTCGACCTCGACCGGGTCCTGGACGGCGGGATCTGCCTGGTCCGCGTCCCCAAAGGAGCATTGGGGGAGGAAACCACCCGCCTGCTGGGGTCGTTCGTCGTGGGCAAGGTCTGGCAGGCCGCCGCGCGGCGCTCGCGCATTTCCGAACACGACCGCATCGACGCCTCCCTGGTCATCGACGAGGCCCATAACTTCCTCAGCCTCCCGTATCCGCTGGAGGACATGCTCGCGGAGGCACGCGGCTACCACCTGAGCATGGTCCTGGCCCACCAGAACCTGGCCCAACTCCCGGGCGACCTGCGCGAGGGCATCTCCGCGAACGCCCGCAACAAGCTGTACTTCCAGGCCAGTCCCGAGGACGGCAAGGCCCTGGAGCGCCACGTGCAACCCAATCTGGGCGCCCACGACCTCGCCCACCTCGGGGCCTACCAGGTCGCCGCCCGCCTGCTCGTCGACGGCGCCTCCACACCCTCCTTCACCTTCACCACACGCCCGGCCCGCGACCGGATCCCGGGCCGCTCGAAAGCACTGCGCGCGGCCGCGCACCACCGCGTCGGCGGCACCCGCAACCCCACACCCTGACCCACCACCCGAGCCCGCGCCGTCTCGACGAAGCCGGAGACCACCGATGGCCACTCGCCCGCACACCACCACGCGTCCCGTCCGCCGCCGCACCCGCACCACCCGAGGCCGCGGTGGCGACGGCGTCGATTTGACGACCCGCCTGACCGCCCGCGACCGGTGGCTCCTGCACGCGCTGTTCGACCACGACGTGTTCACCACCGCGCAGATCGCCCTCGCCACCGCAACCGGCACCCGCAGCACCCAGCGCACCCTGCGTCGCCTGTACGACCTGGGTGTCCTGGACAGCTTCCGTCCCTACCTCGAGGTCGGCTCCGCGCCCGAGCACTACACCCTCGGCCCCGCCGGCGCCGTCGTCCTGGCGGCCGAACGCGCCGTGGATCTGAAGGCGTTGGGGTGGCGGGCGGACCGCAGCGCCCGCATCGCCCACTCGCCGTGGCTGGGGCACGACGTCGCCCGCAACGACCTGATGGTGCGCCTGGCCGCCGACCACCACACGGACGCCGCGCGGCGGTTGACGTTGTGGGCGTGCGAGCGGGTGTGCGCGACGTTGTGGGGCGACCACGTCCACCCCGACGCCTACGCCCACTACCGCCGGCACCCGCCCGGCGACCCCGACCGAGGCGCGGGCCGGGGGGTGGCGTTCTTCCTGGAGTACGACACCGGGACCACCGCGCTCGCCCGCGTGGACGCGAAACTCGCCGGCTACGCGGGCCTGGCCGCCTCCACCCACCCGCCCACCCCCACGCTCGTGTTGATCCACACCTCCACCCCTCGTCGTGAGGCCGCCCTGCGCAACCGCCTCCAGCCCACTGCGACCACTCTGGGTGTGCCGGTGGCGACCAGCCACCACGCCCTCACCGACGGCGGATCCCCTTCCGACGCGGTGTGGTTGCCGCTCGCGGGCACCGCGGCGCGCACCGCCCTGCTCGAACTCCCCACCCACTACCGCCACCTGGGTCCGGCGCCCACGGCGCCCGGCACGTGGACGCCGGATCCCGACGACGAGTCCAACCCGGGCGCCCTGCGCTGGCCCCCGGCCCCGCCGCTGCCGCCGACGCGCGCCACCGCGCCGGGCCGGGGGAGGGGGTGACGTCGTGGCTGTTCTCGGGAGGGTCGCCCTGGGTTGCGGGGGCGCGTTCCTGGCCCTGGTCCTGCTCGCCGGAGCGATGGTGGCCGCCGTGGTCGACGCGATCGGCAATGCCTTGACCGGTGGGAACGTTGCCTCCTCGCTCGCCGACGCGAGCGACGAGGCCCGCCGCGACATCCCGCCCGCCTACCTGACCCTCTACCAACAGGCCGCCGGAACCTGCCCCGGCTTGTCCTGGACGGTGCTGGCGGCGATCGGCAAGGTCGAGACCGACCACGGTCGAAGCCCCCTGCCCGGGGTCGCCTCGGGGGCGAACGGCAGCGGTGCCCGCGGCCCGATGCAGTTCATCGACTCCACCTGGACCGCCTACAACCCCTCCGGGAGCGTCGGCAGCACCGGCGGGGCACCGGACGTGTACAACCCGGCCGACGCCATCCCCGCCGCCGCCCGCATGCTCTGCGCGGAAGGCGCCCGCGACGACCGCAACGTGCGCGGGGCGATCTTCGCCTACAACCACGCCGACTGGTACGTCACCCAAGTCCTGGACCAGGCCGCGAAATACGCCACGCCACCGGGCACCGATACCGCCCCGGGCGCGCCGAACGAGGCCATCGCCCGGGCGATCGCGTTCGCCCGCACCACCCTGGGCACCCCGTACGTGTGGGGCGGCGACGGCCCCGCCGAGGGCGGATACGACTGCTCAGGGCTGACCAGGGCCGCCTACGCCGCAGCCGGCATCACCCTGGAACGTGTCGCCCAGGACCAGTACTACTCCATGCCCCGCCTGGTGCCGGGGGCCCCGATCGCGCCCGGCGACCTGGTGTTCTACGGCACACCCGCGAACGTGCACCACGTCGGGCTGGCCATCGACGGCACCCGGATGATCGAGGCGCCGCGCCCGGGCGTCGCGGTCCGCGTCGCCGACATCCGTCACCGGGGCGACGACTTCCTCGGCGCGACCCGACCCGTGGCGCCACGATGAGGGTCGATCCGCTCCACCCCGCTTCCCCGACGGCGGTCGACGCCCTCGAGGCCGAGATCGCAGGCCTGCGCGCCCTGTTGGCGCGTCTGACGGCCGCGCTGATCGGCGTGGCGACCCTCGCCCTGGTGTTCACCGCCGTGAACGTCACCGACTTCGCCCGCGACCACGGGGTGTCGGGGTCGATCGCCTGGCTGCTGGACCCGATGCTCGCGCTCGCGTTGGCCATCGGCCTGCTCACCGACTCCCGCCTGGCGCAACACCGCGTCCGCCCACCCGCCTGGGGGAGCGTCCTGCGCTGGTACGCCGGCATCGCGACCCTGACCGTCAACACCTGGACCGCGTGGTGGCCCACCGGCCGCGTCGGCGTCCCCCGCGACGCGGACGCCGCGGCGGTGGTGCTGCACTCGATCCCACCGATCCTGCTGATGCTCCTGGCCGAGGCCGTCGCCGCCTACCGCCGCCGCATCACCGACCTCATCACCCACCTGACCGCGCTCCTCAACCGACCGGCCCCGACAACCCCGCCCGGCGCCCACACGCCCCCGCCGCCGGCACCGCCCTCTCCACCGGCACCCCCTCCACCGCCCGGCCCGGTCACGGCCGCGGACTTCGACCCGACCGAGGAACCGGACCCGCCCCAAGACGGCACGGTAGGCCTCTACCTGGCCGCGTGGCGCCTGGACCGACGCACCCGCGCCGAGACCGGACGACCGGCGTCCATCCGCCTCATCCGCCGCACCCTGCGCCTGAAGCAGGACCGCGCCGTCCACCTCCGCGCCTGGCTCAACGACCAACCACCACCCCCGCCGTGGGACGACCTGTGAGGGCGAGGACGGGCGCCACCGTGAGCATCACGCGTTTGCGGCTCGCCGGCCGGTGCCGCACCGGGTCCGTCGGTTCGGTGCGTGACCGGGATCGATCCGAGTGGCCGGCGGCCGACCACGGTCCGCACCCGTCCTCCGGCCGGCAGCGCCGCCGCTCCACGGGGAAGCGGCTCCTGTCATACCCAACCTGTAGGTGACACGAGCGTGCATCGCGATCGGGGCCCTTGCGCCGGACGCCTTCCGGCCCGGTCCGTTGTTTCGGGAGCACCCGCGGCTGGTACGTGCTCACGACCCTCCGACCCTACATGTGTCGTAGCATCGGAGGATGCTGTATACGACGCCTCCCCTGACGGCCGACGACCTGCGGGTGGTGGAGGAGATCGAGGCGTTCCGCGCCGAGTTCCGCCATCGCCTGGCCGAACCGCGCAGATGGGAGGGGCAACTCAGACGCTCCCTGACCGCGGCGGCGGTGCGCGGCTCCACGCACATCGAGGGCTACACGATCAGCCCCGAGGACGCCGAGACCCTGGTCGCCGGCGGAGAGATCTCCCCCGAGACCGACGACGCGACCCGAGGCGCCGTGACCGGCTATCGCGACGCCCTCACCTACATCCAACGGGCGTCCGGCTTCCGGATCTTCTCCTGGGACCACACGCTGCTCTCCGCCCTGCACTTCATGATGACCAGGACGGACGAGGAGACCCGGCCCGGCGAGTACCGCACCGGCGGGGTGTGGGTCTCCGGCGGCCCGAACCGCCCTCCCGTCTACACCGCCCCGGACCCCGAACAGGTCCCCGACCTGATGGCCGAGTTCCTCACCCGACTCGACCACGACGAACCGGACGCGCCCGCGCTCGTCCGCGCCTCGATGGCCCACCTCAACCTGGTCTCCATCCACCCCTGGCGCGACGGCAACGGACGCATGTCCCGCGCCGTGCACACCCTCGTCCTCGCCCGCGAGGGAGTCCTCGCCCCGGAATTCTCGAGCATCGAGGAATGGCTCGGCGCCGACGACTTCAACACCCGCGAGTACTACGCCGCGCTGCGCTCCGTCCAGGCCGGATCCTGGCAACCACGACGCGACGCCCACTCCTGGATCCGCTTCTGCCTCACCGCCCACCACCTCCAGGCCCAGGAGGTCGGGCGCCGCTTCGAAACCGCCGCCCGCCTGTGGTTCCGACTCGAAGCGATCGCCCACCGGCACGGCCTGGACGAACGCACCGTCTCCGCCCTGTACGCCGCCACCAACGGCACCCTGCGCCGCACCACCTACCAGGCCGAGGAAGCCCTCACCCGCGACCAGGCCCTCGGCGACCTGCGCACCCTGCGCCGCCTGGACCTCGTCCAAGCCGTCGGACACGCCCGCACCCAGCACTACCTCGCCGGCCCCGAAGTACGCCGGGCCCGGACCGAAACCCACGACGAGGTCCACGCGGACCTCTACCGCGAGCCCTACGGCAACTGACGTCCGTGGCAGGCCCGCAGCGGACACCGATGCGCGATCGTCTCGGGTTCGACGCGGCGGCTCCGTGCTCCGGGGCGGCGGCCGGTCCCCACCAGCCGCGTGGGGACCTCCCTGCCCCGCGTCCGGAACAGGACCGCGCAGTCCACTTCCGCGCCCGGTTCAACGACCGAAGCGCCGGCGCCCCCGGTGGGGCGGTGACCTGCGAGGGTAACGCCAGGCGTTACCCCGGGTAACACGTGTTACCCGCCCTCCCGACCGGTGCGCGGCGTCACGAAGTCCCTTGTGTGGCAGGCGGCTTGACTCATGGGGCGCACCAGAGTGTCCATGGAGCCGAGCCCGGGACGACGCGTAGGCCACGCGCCGGGCCACCCCGGCCGGGGACCCCGCTCACCACCGTCGAGACAGGGACCCCACCATGCCCGAGAACACCCGCACCCCCGCCGCCGAACGCCTGCGCGCGGCCATCGCCGAGACCGCCCCTCGGGGCGGGTTCACCGCGCCGGGGATGTCCGAGGCCACCGGCCTGGGCCGCTCCACCGTCACCAAGCTCCTGGTCCGTCTGGAGACCGAGGGGGCGGTACGCCGCGAAGCCGCCCCGAGCGTCGGCCACAAGCCGCAGCCCACCCGCTGGTACACCACCGCCCCGGCCGCCACCACCACGGCCACCGTCACCCCGCAGCCGGACCCGACCGTTGACGCCGCCGGCCCCGACGACCCCACGCCCGAGGCCGCCGAGACCGCCGGCGCCACGGGGAAGGGAGAGGCCGGCAACGGCGGCGGGACGCCGGAGGCCCAGGCCGCGCAGACGCCCGCGAACGAGGACACCGAAGCCACGGACACCCAGGAGATCGTTCCGGAGCCGGAGGCGCCCGTGTCCGGCGCGGCCGCAGAGAGCGGGGAAGCGGCCGAGCGAACCGAGGAGGCGGTGCCGGCCGGGCCCCCGGTGCGCACGGAAGGCGCGGGCGTTCGGTTGCGGCCCGGCGCGCTGCGGGACCAGGTGCGGTCCCACCTCCTCGCCCGCCCGCAGGCCGAGTTCACGGCCACCGAGGTGGCTCGCGTTCTGGGGCGCAGTTCCGGCGCGGTGGCCAACGCCCTGGCCACGCTCACCGAACACGGCGACACGGTCCTGGCCTGCCCCAAGCCGCGCCGTTACCGCGCCTCCGCGCCCACCGGCGTCGCCTCCGCGCCGGCCTCCGTGCCGGACGACACGCCCTGACCCGCGACGGCGGGCGCCCCGTGATCGGGCGCCCGCCCTCCCCACCCCACCCCGTTCCACTCCAGCCCGGCCCTTTCGCATCGGCGATCGCAGGGAGAAGCCTGATGACCACCGTCCACGAGCACGATCTCGACACGTTCGCCGCCCGCATGGCGCGTCACGACGACCGGATGGCTGCCGCCGCGCGGGAGTTGGCCGACGTGTACGCCGCCACGTTGGGCCACCTCGCCGGGCCCGACGCCCACGTCCTCGCCGTCCCCTACGAGCCGGACCACCGCCGCGACCCGGATCCGGTCCGGGACCCGCGCCTGTACGTGGTGGACGCCTTCGGGCGACCCGTCCTGCGGTTGCGCGACGGCGAGATCCCCGCCGTCACCGATGTGCGACTGCGCGCGTATTGGGGTGGCGTCGACCTCACCCGCCGCGCCGCGCACGCGGGGATCCTCGACCGACTGCGGCGCATGGGCGGAGTGTTCCCTCGATTCGATTCGCTGCCCGACGTGCGCGTCGGACTGCCGATCTCCACCACGGCCCTGGCCACGGCCGGCGGCGCCCGCCTGCTTACGCGAGCGGAAGCCCCTTGTCTGGACGCCTTCGAGGCGGCCGAGGACATGTTCCGCACGGCGACCGACACCCTGATGCGCCACGTCGCCGACACCATCACCGGGTCCCTGCCCGACGCGGCCTACCTGCTCCTGGCGGTCCACGACGACCACGACCACAGCCACGAGGACACCTACCCCAAGCGCGTCCTCGACGAGCACGGCGAGACCCTCCTCGACTTCGACCTCAAGCACGAACAGGTCGACCTCCGCGACCTCGACCACCCCACCCGCACCGCGTGGGGCACCCGCACCGCCCTCGACTTCGCCATCCTGCGCCACACGCTCCAACGACTGCACCGCCGACTGGCCGTCTTCGACGAACTCCCCACCGACCTGCGCAGGAGCGAATACGACGACAGGTGGTACTGCGTGACGCTGCGCCCCGACGTGCGGGTGGAGGTCGACGACGCGCACACCGGCCGCGATCGTCTCGCCTACGAGCCGGTGGTCCGCCCCTACCGCCCCCGACCCGCCTGACCGCTTCCTTCCGGCCGCCGCGCCCCGCCCGCGCCGCGACCGAGCACGACCCCGTGCGCGGCTTCGCCCGCGCACGGGGTCACTTCTCGTCGGTGGGGGCTGGCGCGCTCGTGTGGGGGCCGGCTACGGTTGGCTCGTACACCTCGAACAGGTGCCAGCCGCCTGTGAGTTGGGTAGTGGTGGCGATCATGTCGTGGATGCCGCCGTTCTGATCCCTCACGCGGTGGGTGGCGACCGGGGTCAGCAGTTCGAGGTCCTGGCTGTGCCAGTGCGTCCGCGCGTCGGGCAGCAGGAGCAGCGCCTCCACCATGGCCTTGACGGTCTTGTCGGACGGCCGTCGGATCCACAGGTCCCGAGCCCGTGCCACCGCCGCGTCCCGCAGCCGTGCGACGTCGAGGAACCGTTGCGCGGCGTTCGGGCCGAACGCCCACAGCAGGGCGTTGGTCCACGGCCCGTCGTCGGAGGGCCCCAGCCACGTGCGGAACGTCGTGGTGGCGTCGACCAGGTTCATCGCGTGGTCGAGCAGGGCCGCCGGTCGGGGTTCGAGGCGGGTCAGGAGTTCGCGGTACAGGTCCTCGGGTACGGGGTCGGGGTCGTGGGGGCCGCCGCAGAACGGCGTGGCCAGCAGGGTGAGTCGCCAGCGTTCGGCCTCGGACATGTGGAGCCTGTCGGCGACGCGCCGCAGCATCCGGGGCGGCGGGACCCGGTGTTCGCCGCGTTCGAGGGTGGCGTACCAGCGGGTGCTGACGCCCGCGAGAGCGGCGATGTCGTTCTGGCGCAGGCCCGGGGCGCGGTGGCCGGCGCGTTCGTCCAGGTGCACCTCGGCCGGTTCGATCCGGGCCCGGCAGGTGGTGAGCAGGTGGTTCAGGTCCTCGCGGCGTATCTCGTCGACGTCCATGACGTGTTCCCCCCTCGGTCGCGACGCGACTCGGCCGCGTCGTCCGAAAATCGATGTGCGGGTTCCTTCGGCGTTCTCGAGCCCCTCTCGCCCCTCGCGTCACATCCTGTCACTGAACGGTTACCCGAGTCACCCCTGTTTGCGCAGGTGGAAGCACATCCGATCGGCGGGCACCGTCGAATCGGCACGATCAGGGAGGCAAGATCACGTTGGCACGACAACGGCATGCACGCCCGCGCCCTACCGCTTTCTTCGCAGGTCAGGGACTATGTGTGATCCGTCGTCACGGTCGCGGAGGCACCGACCGCGCGACGGCTGTGGGGGAGAGGAAACGGAACATGCGCGGCGCGGTGACGGTATTCGGCCTGGCGGCCGCACTTGTCGCGATCACCGGATGCGACTCGAACGACCCCTCCGGAAAGAAGAAGGTGGTCGCACCTTCCGGCACGACGAGCTCGTCGCCGCCGTCGTCCGCGGCGGAATCGGCCCTCCAGGCATACCGAGGCATGTGGTCGGCCGTTGTCCACGCGCAACTCACCTCGGACTATCAATCGCTCGAAATGCCCCGCTACGCGGCCCAACAGGCGCTGAGCTACTTCGTCGTCACCACGAAAGACAGCCACGACAAGGGCATCGTCGCCAAGGGCGAGCCGACCATCGCCCCGCGCGTGACCCGCGAGACCGTCGATTCGGTGACCATCGAGGACTGCGTGGACGACTCCAAGTGGCTGAACTACTCGGCAACCACGGGAAAACCGGTCGACGACGTTCCCGGAGGACACCACCGTGGTGAGGCGGTGGTCACCAAGACCCCGGACGGCTGGAAGGTCACCCACCTGACCCTCGAAGGAGTGGGCACGTGTTAGCGGCCCGAACAGCGGTCATCGCGGCGGCCGCCGCGCTCCCCCTGATCCTGGCCATCTCATCGGCCCACGCGGACGGCCGCATCGGCACCGGAACAGGGAACGTCACGTGCAGTGAATCCGAGTGCACTATCAACGCCGGAAACGGCCCCGGAACGAGTACTCCCGGGACGGGAGGTGCGAAGCCGGCGGGAACGGGGGGTCAGAACACGGACGCCCCGTCGGGGCGTTCGATTGTGCAGCCTCCTGCTTGGGGTCCGGGGCCGGGTCCGCGGTTGGGGTCGCCGTTGGCTCCTGGTGGGCAGCCGCCTCCTGCGCCGCCGTCGCCGCAGGAGGTGGCGCAGACGGCGGTGTCGCAACTTCATCTGCCCTCGCCGGTGATCGCGATGAATCCCATCGCCGAGCAGATCGTGAACGTTCCCACCTGGTTGTGGATCGCTCCGGCGTCGTGGGCTCCGGTGTCGGCGACCGCCGCCGTGCCGGGGGTGTCGGTGACCGCGACGGCGACTCCGCAGAAGGTGACGTGGTCGATGGGCGACGGCTCCACTATCGATTGCGTGGGGCCGGGGACCGTGTACTCGCCACGGTTCGACCCGGCGTCCGCGTCTCCGGACTGCGGTCACACCTACACGCGTTCGTCGGCGTCGCAGCCGGGTGCTGCGTACGCGGTGTCGGCGACGATCACGTGGTCGGTGGCGTGGGCCGGTGCCGGGCAGGCCGGGGTGGTGCCGGGGATGCAGACCACGGCGCAGGTGAACGCGCGGGTGGCGGAGGTCCAGGCCGTGATCGTGGACTACCGCCCCTGACCTCTCTTTCCCGATCCGACGACACGACCGATTCGTTCGACGAACGAGCAGACATTGATGGGAGGCGAGTTGTGGGTACCCCCTTGCCCGAATCGCCCGCGCGGGGTGTGAACGGCTCCCGGACACGCGGCTCCGCCGGGCGGACGGCGCCCGGCGAGGTGAGCCGAGGCGCGGCGAGGAAGGCACCGGCAGCGGTGGGTGAACGGCGCCGCAGGCACGGCTGGTTGTGGGGCGGGATCGCGCTGGTCGTCGTGGCCGGCTTGGTGTTCGCCCTGCTGGCGCAGCGCCTGGGGGATCGGCACGCGGTCCTGGCGTTGTCGCGGCCGGTTCCCGCCGGGCAGGTGATCGCGGACGGGGACCTGCGCCGGGTCCAGGTGGCCGAGGACGGCGGCCTGGGGCTGTTTCGCGACGGTGACCGCGCGCAGGTCGTCGGCCGTGTCGCCCTGGTGCCGTTGGAGGCGGGCGCGTTGCTGCAGCGCTCCTTCGTCGGCGACGCCCAGGCGTTCCCGCCCCCGGGTCGGGCCGTGGTGTCGGTGTCGGTCAAGCCGGGCGGTGCCCCCGCTCAGATACGTGAGGGGCAGCGGGTGGCGGTGATCGAGGCCGCGCAGCCGGCCGCCGCCGCGGGCGCCGCGCCGGCGGCTGTTCTTCCTGCGGCGCGGGTGGTGGCCACGGTGGTCACCGTGGGTGGGGCGGCCGTGAACTCGCAGGATTTCGCGGTGAGTCTGTTGGTGGATATTCCCGCGTCGCGGGTGGTCACGGCGATGCGTGAGCCGCGTCTGGTGTTGTTGCCGGCGTCGACGTCCGAGGTGCCGTGATGCGGCGGATGGTGGTGGTGGCGTCGGTGAAGGGCGCGCCCGGGGCGACGACGACCGCGCTGGCCCTGGCCACCCAATGGCCCACCGCCGACAACGAAGCACCCCGGGGACGCGGCCGGCCGGCGCCGACGGGCACGTCCGCCTCGGACGGGGCCGGCGTGCGTCTGTTGCTGGAGGCGGACCCCTCCGGTGGTGACGTGGCCGCGTGGCGCGGCCTGTCGCAGAGCCCCGGCCTGCTGGACCTGGCCGCGGCGGTGCGCCACGGTTCGGATTCGGGCGATTTGATCGCCCGATGGGCCCAACCCCTCGCGGAACCGGGCGCGTTGCTGGTGCCGGCCCCCGCGAGCGCGGCGCAGGCCCGTGCCGGCAGTGAACTTCTCTCGCGTGCCTCGTTCGCCGCCGTGCGCGCGTCGAACGAGGCCGCGTCGTCGGGGGTGTTGGTCGTCGACGTCGGCCGGCTCGGCCCGGTCGAAACATCCTGGGCGGGCGCGGCCGACGCTCTCGTCCTGGTCTGCAAGGGCGGCGTCGACGCGCTTGCGCACGTTGCCGCGGCCATCGAGGACCTCAAGGCGGCCGCGTCGTGGATGTGCCTGGCCGTGGTGGGCCCCTGCCCCTATCCGATGGCGGAGATCGCCCGGAACCTCGGGCTCGACCGCGTCCAGCACCTGCCGTGGGACCCGGACGCGGTCGACGCGCTCCGACGCGGGACCCCGCCGCGCCGCCGTCGCGGGCGCCACACGCTGCCGGCGGCGATGGAGGACCTGATTCGCGAGGTCCGCCGCCACGTGGAACTCCCCGCCGCCCGGCCGGCCGCGCCGGCCTCGGTCGAATCGCCGACGCACGGATGGGAACCCCACCGATGAGCATCCCCGAGGACCCGGCCCATCTGCCGTGGGTGGGCCACGAGCAGACACCGGGCAGTGACGAACAGGCCTACGCGGGCGCGCTGCGGGCGCGGATCGGGCCTCGGATGACCGCGTACGCGCAGAGTCTGGAGGATGCGGGTCGGCCGCCGCAGACGGTGGCGGAGCGCGAGGAGACGGTGCGCAGGCTCCTCGCCTCCGAACTCGCCGCCGACACCTCCGCGAGCCTGCAGGCCGGGCGGGCGCCGCTGGACGAGTTCGCCGAGGCCCGGGTGACCCGCCTGGTCGTGGACGGCCTGTTCGGTCTGGGCGGTCTGGAGCGGCTGTTGCAGAACCCGTCGATCGAGAACATCAACGTCAACGGCTACGACAAGGTGTTCGTCACCTACGCGGACGGCCGCAAGGAACGCGTCGAGCCCTTCGTCGGCTCCGACGAGGAACTGGTCGAACTGCTGCGCACGGTCGCCGCCCGGGCGGGCGCGGAGGAGCGGCGGATCGACCGCACCCAGCCGAGCCTGAACCTGCAACTGCCCGACGGCAGCCGCCTGCACGCCCTGATGTACCTGACACCCCGCGTGTCCGTATCGATCCGCCGGCACCGCTTCCCGAAGGTGACGCTCGACGCCCTGGAGAACCTCGGGGTGTTCGACCGGGACCTGAAGGACCTGCTCGGCGCCCTGGTGCGGGCCCGGATGAACATCCTGGTCGCGGGCGGCACCAACACCGGCAAGACGACCCTGCTGCGTGGCCTGGTGTCGGAGATTCCGCCGGAGGAGCGGTTGATCACGATCGAGGACACGTTCGAGCTCGGCCTGGACAAGGACGAGAAGGCCCATCCCGACGTCGTCGCGATGCAGGCCCGTGAGGCGAACCTGGAGGGCGTCGGGGAGGTCGACCAGGCCGAGTTGGTCCGCAAGGGCCTGCGGATGGCCCCGGACCGGGTGATCGTCGGCGAGATCCGCGGTTCGGAGGTCGTGCCCGCCTGCAACGCGATGAGTCAGGGCAACGACGGTTCGCTGTCCACGATCCACGCGTCGACGTCGGCCGGGGTGTTCGCGAAGCTCGCCGCGTATGCCGCGCAGTCGCCGGAGCGGTTGTCGATGGAGGCGACGAACCTCCTGGTCGCGGCCGCCGTCGACTTCGTCGTCCACGTGACCTGGTCCACCGACCATTGCCGTGTCGTCGACTCCGTGCGGGAGATCGTCGGCGCCGACGGCCCCCAGGTGATCTCCAACGAGATCTACCGGCCCGGCCCGGACCTGCGCGCGATCCCGGCGACGCCGGTGCGCGCGGAGACCGCGGCGCGCCTGGCCCGCGTCGGCTGGCAGCCCGGTAACGCCGGCTATCCCGGCCCCGGTTGGGCGGGCCGCCGATGAACGCCACGGTGCTGCTGTGCGGCCTGCTCGGCATGGCCGCCGCCGGCGGTCTCGTCCTGGCCGTCGCCGGATGGCGCGGTACCGCCGTGCGTTCGGAACCCGAGACCGTCAGGCCCACACCCCGCTGGCTGCTCACCGTGCGGGAGATCCTGCGTCACCAGCGCCTGGTCGTCGGCGCCGTCGCCGCGGGGGTCGTGGCCGGGGTGTTGACCGGCTGGCCGGTCGGCGGACTGCTGGTCACGATCGCCGTCCTGCTGGTGCCCCGCATCGTCGCCCCGGACCGGGGTGCGAAGGACCGGACGGAGCGGATCGAGGCGGTCGCGGTGTGGACCGAGATGCTCCGCGACACTCTCTCCGCCGCCGCAGGCCTGGAGCAGGCCCTGCGGGCCACCGCCACCGCCCCGCCATTGGCGCTGGAGACTCCGGTGCGCGCGTTGGCGGGGCGGATCGAGGCGGGGGAGCGCCTGCCGGACGCGCTGCGGGCGTTCGCGGACGACGTCGACGACCCCACCTGCGACCTGGTCGTCACCGCCCTGGTCCTGGCCGCCGAACGCCAGGCCCGCCAACTCGCCGCCCTGCTCGGCACCCTGGCGGAGGCCGCGCGCGAGCAGGTCGTCATGCGCCTCAAAGTCGACGCCGAGCGCACCCGCGTGCACAGCAGCGTGCGCATCGTCGTCGCCACCACCCTGACCATGGCGGCCGGGCTCGTCCTGCTCAACCGCACCTACCTCGACCCGTTCGACACCGGAACGGGCCAACTCGTCCTCGCCGCCGTCGGCGCCCTGTTCGGGCTCGCCTTCGCGTGGATGGCGCGAATCGCCGCGATCCCCGCACCCGCCCGCCTCCTCCACAACCCCACCACACCCACCACCACGTCCGCCGCGTCGCGGGAGGCGATGTCCTCGTGATCTGGGCCATGCTCCTCGGCGCCCTCGCCGGCACCGGCGTCCTCGTCGCCCTCAAGGCCGCGTTCCCACCCCGCGTACCCCTGTCCGAAGCACTCGCCGCCCTGCACCGCCCGGCCGCGCCCGCCCCCGTCGCCGACGCCGAAAGCGAGGGCTGGTCCGCCCGCGCCGGACGCGTCCTGGTCCCCGCCCTCCTCGCCCTGGGACTGCCGAACACCACGCTGCGCCGAGATCTGCGCGTGGTGGGCCGCAGCGTGGAGCGCCACCTCGCGGAGAAGGCCGCCGCGGGTGTCGCCGGGTTGTTGATCCCGCCGCTGTTCCTGGGTGTGCTCACCGCCGGGGGAGCCGTCGACGGCGGCATCGTGATGCCGGTGGGGGCGGCCCTGCTGCTGGGTGTCGCCCTGTTCCTGGCCCCGGACGCGGACGTGCGCGCCAAGGCACGGGCCCGGCGCGCAGAGATGCGCCACGCCCTGTCCGTCTTCCTCGACCTGACCGTCGTCTCCCTGGCGGGCGGCGCGGGTGTGGACCAGGCCCTCCACGACGCCGCGTCCGTGCCTCGCGGCTGGGCCGCCAATCAACTGCGCGGCGCGCTGTCGACCGCGGCCCTGACACGAACGGCCCCGTGGGAGCCGCTGGCCCGGCTCGGCGAGGAGCTGGACGTGCGCGAACTCCAGGAACTCGCCGCGACCGTCGCCCTGGCGGGTTCGGAGGGCGCCAAGGTCAAGGCCTCGCTGACGTCGAAGGCGGTGAGCATGCGCACCCGGCAACTCACCGACGCCCAAGGCGCCGCGAGCGCGGCCACCGAACGCATGACCCTGCCGCTGGCCGTGCTGTTCCTGGGCTTCCTGCTGTTCATCGGCTACCCCGCCGTCTCCGCGGTCACCAACGGCCTGTGACGAACCCGACTCCCGACCACCCCGACCGCTCGACCCGCACGCAAGGAAGGCACCGATGACCACCGAGAACACCCCAGCTCCGGGCGACGACGAGACCCCCGCCCCCGAACCGGCCGAGCCCGCCGCCGGCTTTCGTGCCTCGGCGCGGGTTCTGTGGCGGCGGTTGCGCACGGAGGACGACGGCTACACCACCGAGACGATCATCGTCACCGCGACGCTCCTGGCGATTGCGATCGCCGTCCTGGTGATCCTGCGGGGCAAGATCATCACGAAGGTGAACAGCATCAACTTCGGCATGGACACCGTCGACGGAACTGCGCACACGGCGGTCTCCGCCGCCCACGCGTTCGTCGCCCACGCCGTCGTCGCGTTTCTGTAGCCGCCATGCCCACCACGACAACGCCTCGTCGTCCGCATCGCCCGGCCCTCGATTCCGGGCCGGTCGCCTCGCGTTCCGGGCTCGGCCCGGGGCGCGTTCGTCTCACTCGCGCCCGGCTTCGCGACGACTCGGGCGGGGTGAGCGCCGAACTCGCCGTGATCACGCCGCTGCTGATGCTGATCCTGCTGTTGATCGTGCAGTTCGCGTTGGCCATGCACGCGCAACACGTGGCGCAGGCCGCCGCCTCCCGCGCCCTGGCGCAGGCCCGCGCGGACGGCGGAACGGCGGCGGCGGGGCAGGCGCGGGCGGAGTCGGTCCTGGCCGCGATTGGTGGTCGCACGCTGCAGAACCCGTCCGTGCAGGTGACCCGCGACGGCTCCACCGTGCGCGTGGTGATCAGGGGCAGCACCGTCTCGGTCGTCCCCGGCATGCACCCCGGGATCAAGGCCGTCGTCTCCGGGCCCGTCGACACCTTCCGGCCCGACATCCGCGAACCTGCGACCTCCGACGCGAGGCGATGACCGATGCCCTCGACCCGAGCCCGCCGCGCCTCCGACGCCGTGCGCCGCCGCGTCGTGCTGCTGCGTGCGCGGCCCGATGCCGGTTCGATCACCGCCGAACTCACCGTCCTGCTGCCGCTCCTGGTCATGATCCTGCTCCTGGTGGTCGCCGCCGGACGCCTGGCAGGCAATCGGATCGAGGTCAAGGACGCCGCCCACCAGGCCGCACGCGCGGCATCACTGGCCCGGGACCCGATCACCGCCCGCAGCCGCGCCGAAAGCACCGCGCGCAGCGCCCTCGCCTCCGCCGGACTCTCCTGCAGCAAAGTCGGCGTGAGTGTGGACGTCTCCTCGTTCGCGCCCGGCGGCGTCGCCCGAGTCACCGTCCGCTGCGCCGTGGACCTGGCGGACGTGACCGCGTTCGGGTTGCCGGGCAGCCGCACGCTCTCGGCCACCGCCGCCACGTCTGCCGTCGACATCCACCGCGGTACGTCCGGCACCCCGGGGAGTGCACGATGACCCCACGAGTTGCGATCGCCCGCCTGCGCGCCCGGCTTCGCCGCGCGGACCCCGCCGGCGACGAGGGGCGCATCACCGCGTTCGTCGCCGCGATGATCGCCGGACTGTTGTTGTGTGCCGGTCTGGTCCTGGACGGCGGGCTCGCGCTGGCGGCGAAGACCGATGCCCTGGACGCGGCGCAGGAGGCCGCCCGTTCCGGCGCCCAGGCCCTGGACCTGGCGGCCGCCCGGGGCACCGGCCCCGCCACCGTCGATTCGGCGAAGGCCCGCCGAGCCGCCCTGGATTCCCTTGCCGGTGCCGGATATCAGGGCACCGCCACCGTGACCGGTGCCCGGGTCACGGTTCATGTGACCCACAAGCAGCGCACGCAGATCCTGACTCTGGCCGGGGTCTCGCAGATTACGGTCACGGCGTCGGCGACGGCCGAGGCACAGCGCGGCGTCCTCACCAAAAACGACTCCCGCCCGGGGGACACACCATGACGACGACCCGTCCCACCGGACCCCGCCGCGTACGGAACGCGGTCGCGTCCATCACGCGGCTTCTGTTCGGCGCCGCCGGCCTCGCCGTGCTCACGGTCGGCATCCCGTGGTTGCTCGTGCGTTTCGTCGGCAACCCGAACCCCTGGCATCGCGGGGAGGGTTGGGGTTCCCCGAGCCAGGCCTGGGACAACCTCTCCCAGCCGATCGAGGACGACACCCTCATCCGGCTCCTGGCCGTGATCGCCTGGATCTGCTGGTTGGCGTTCGCCCTCAACATCCTCGGCGAACTCGGCTGGTACGCCCGCCGCCTGCCGGCCCTGGCCGCCGATACCGGGGCCCGGGCCGCGCACGCCGCGCACCTGGCGGAGCTGCCCGCCTATCGCATGGTCGCGGCCGTCCTGGTCGGCGGCGTGATGCTCACCGTCCTGGCGATGTGGCGCACCGGCGCCACCGCGGCGGGGGGCCCCGCCCCCCCCCCCCCCCCCACCCCCCCACCCCCCGGAAGCCCCCCCCCCAACCTGAAGAGAACCCATCCTCACCCCCGCCA
>NZ_JBVHLU010000100.1:0-39309 GCF_055558835.1 Embleya sp. NPDC025285 | reverse complement strand
TTGGAGGGAGAGGAAAACAACAGAGGTCAAACCGGTGGAAAAAACCCCTTTCCCCCCCACGACGCTCTTCCGGTTCGGTCTGCTCCGCAGACACGACGCGCGACCCTACGGGTCGCAAGAAGTGTTGGTTGGAAGTGACTCCGTCACTTCCAACCAACACCAATCGCTACGCGATTGCCCACGGCACTGAACATCTCCCACTACCGACCGCATCGCTCGGGAACTGCGTTGGCAACAACAGGGGTTGGCGTCCGAAGCCGCGATCATCCCGGGGTCGACAAGCCAAAGCACCGACTCGTGGGGCAAACCAACACCCCACAACATCAGGCGACTTGGAACCGTCATCGCCAACCATCATTGGAAACAGGCGACTTCACCACCGGGCCGGCCACTTCCAATATAGGTGCGTGCCACACCACGAACAAGGTCTGCATCAAAACCTGTTCCGGGTACGATCTGGGGAAATCCACGAACCCCACCCGGTACCGGACCCGGCCCGCTCCGCGGCCCCACCACCGCACCCAACGGGGCGAACGGCACCGACCCGCAGGCACATCGACCAGCCCTCCACAGCTACCACAAGCCCGGCCCGGCAACCACCAGCAACCACTCCACAAGCGGCCTGGACGCCCTCCTGTTGCCCTCACGCCCCGATCCGCCACATGCCACCAGGGGCTCGGCAAGGCCACACAGCGCCATCGACAGGCCCGGGCGCCCGACCGACAACCCGACCCGAAAGTCGTAGGAAAACCAGACAGGAAAACTCGACAGGAAACCGAGAGGCGCCGCCGATCAGGAACGACACGAACGGCCACCGAGAGGCGACCTCGTCCACCGTCCACGGGTTTTCCCAACGGAACCGACCATCCGTCCCAGATCCTGCAAAACCACAGCCCACAGACCCGACAAAGCCGAGCAAGACAGCAAAAACCCAGGCCACGCAGCCAAGATCCAAATCCCAGATCCTGCAAGCCCAACGGTCAACACACGATCAAACGACAAGAACTTTCAAAACTGCCGGGACGGAGCAACCAGTACGCGCCGTGACTCCGGCCGGCGTCCGGCACGCGGAACCCGGGGCCGTCGTCGCCGACCTGTCATCGTGCGGTGAGGACGTGCGCCCACGGCTCGTCGATGTCCGCCAGGCCCAGCACGGCGACCACGTTGTCGAGCATTCCGGCGCCGAACCAGTGCCGCACGGCGTCGTCGTCGCCCAGGAGCTGCCGAACGGTGGCGACCTGTTTGGCGTAGCACCGGCGTACGGCCTGCCCCACGAGCGGCTCGCCGGCGGCGCAGTTCGCGTGCATGAGGAAACGCAGGATGCTCCGGTCCGCGACGAGCGCGGCGTAGGCGTCACGCGCGGCGCCCAGCGCCTCCTCCGGCTCCGGCCCGGCCCCACCGGATGCCGGGGCGTGGGCGACCAGCGTGTCGGTCATGACGACCGACACGTGGTCGACCACCGCCGCGAACAGCGCTTCCTTGTTGGGGTACAGGCGATACAGGTACGGCTGGGAGACGCCGGCCCACTCGGCGATCTCGTGCGTCGTCGTCCCGTAGAACCCCTTTTGTGCGAAGCAGTCGACCGCGGCGGCCATGATGGCCCGGCGTCGTTCGTCGCTCTTGGTGCTGGTACCGGCGGCAGGCATGGGCGTCAGTCCAACATGGCTTGGGGTCAGGCGCCAAACGTGACGCTGCGGTCGGAGGCGGCCGGCACCTCGGAGGGTGTGAGGGCGTCGATCGCGACCAGGGGGTTCCAGTAGTCCAGGTAGTGGGTGATGCGTGCGTCGTCGTCGGTGCGGACGACCGAGATGCAGGTCTGCTCGTACGGCTTGCCGGTGGGCAGCGCCGTGCCCGTCGAGCGGAATTCCGCGACTACGAGACTCGGATCGACCGTGTCGTGGAACACGAGGTCGACGAACCTGACGTCGAAGGTCTCGGGGAAGCCGCGCATGTGGGCGAGCAGGGCGTCTCGCCCGATGACCTGCTTCGGCACGCCGTCCGGGGCGTACGGAAACTCGAGTACCGCGTCCGGGGCGAACAGCTTCACCCACTCCTCGGTGTCTCCCGCGGCGGTGAGGCGCAGGTGCTCGGCCACGGCGTGCTGGGCAGCGGCGCGGCGGGCGTCGTCTTCCGTACGTGTCATGCTCGCTCCTACGTTAGTGGTCGACCGATAACCTACTACGGCCGCGATCGGTGTGGGTAGTTGTTGGTGTGCATGGTCAGCCTGCCGACACCGGTCTCACGCCTCGTTCATCACCCTGCGGCAGCCGATCGGTCACCTCACGTCAGCCGGCGATACAGGGATCCGAACCACCGGTACACGCACTCCGTCGACTCCCGTCGCCGACGACCAACCATCGCCATGACACGGGCCATTCACACGCCACGACAACCACCAGGAACCCCCCGACAGGCCACCCGGACGCCCTCCTGCGGCCCTCACTTCCGGATCCGCCGCCACCAACCCACCAGCCGCCACAACGCCCCACAGCGCCATCGACAAGCCCGACGCCCGATCAACAACCCGACCCGAAAGTCGTAAGGAAAACCCGACAGGAAACCGAAAGGCACCACAGGAACCGCCACGCCCGCGACCCCGGTTCGCCTCAACCACGCCATGGCCCGCCGACCAGGGTCGGTCGCGAGCGCGTCGACCTCCCCCGCGTGCGTTCACGGGTTCTCGACGGCGTCGACGATGTTCGGATCGGAGGCCAGGCGCAGTTACGCGGGTCGGAACTCGGCGGGGCCGGGTGTGGTGTGGCCCAGAACCACGACCCGAAGACGAGTCCCGGCCGGATACCGGCCGTCCGTGTCCCGCCACGTCGGCTCCGCGTACTCCGGTTCCAGCAGGCCGACCTCGCCGTTCGGCATCTCGACCATCATTCCGAAGGGGCGGTGACGGACCACGACCGCCTCCACCACCGCGCCCCGCGAGTACCCGCCCGCCATCGGTCCCCCAGCCCTCGTCGGAATCCCTCGCCGTACGATCCGCGAACGCCGCGACGACCCTGGGACGGTCCCGGAAGGGAATCCTCAATCGCGACGCGCAGCAGGTGATCACCGCATCACATCGAGATCAGCACCCTCAAGGCGACCCCAACCTCCACCCACGGTTTTCCCAACGGAACCGACCATCCGTCCCAGATCCTGCAAAACCACAGCCCACAGGCCAGACAAAGCCGAACAAGACAGCAACACCCAGGCCACACAGCCAAGATCCAAAGTCCCAGATCCTGCAAACCCAACGGTCAACACATGATCAATCGACAAGATCTTTCAAAACAGCCGGGACGGAGCACCCGAAAGTCGTGAGGAAAACCGGACAGGAAAACTCGACAGGAAACCAAGAGGCGCCGCAGGAACTGCGGCGCCGGTTCGGCTCAGGCGTCTTGGAGTTTTCCGCGTTTGGGGCGTTGCGTGGTGGTCCGTCGCGGAGCAAGTTGGCTGACACGCTGGTGGGAGAGTCCCAGGACCCGGCCCGCGTCGCGTTGGCTCATTCCGGTGTCCAGCAAGGTCGCGACGGCGTCGGCCAGCGCTCGGCTCGCCGTCCTGTCGGCTTCCTCGGCTGCCCGCCGCGCCTGATCCAGGGCGTGCAGGGCCTCGGTGGTGCCTGCCACGGACAGTTCGACGCTCACCTCGTCCGGGCTCACGTCCAACGCGGCCGCGACGGCGTCCCGGGCCATGTCGGCGGCTTCGGCGAGGGTACGTCCCTGGGTGTACACGCCACCGGCGGCGTCCTCGACACTGACGGCCCACCACACGCCGGACCGTTCGGCGGTGGCCTGGTAGACGGTGGGGGTCATGCGTTTCTCGCCTTCCTCAGGGTCTTTTGAGCGGTGATCTCGTTGATCTCGCGGTGACGCGCGACCACGAGGATTTGGCCTTTGAGTTCGTAGATGTCGTGGTTGCCGCCGTGCCGGGTCAGGACGGCTCCGAGGGCTTCCAACTCTCGGACGAGGTCGGTTCGTTTCACTCGTGGATTCTATCCACGATAGACAGATCGATTCTAATTCGACTAGAAGCCCGCTGCAAGGACGGCTCGCTCGAAGCGCCCACCGGTTCGGCGTGGCGAGTGCCGGCCGGGATCGGGGCCCATCCGGCCGAGGGCCCGAGGGCCCGGTCGTCGCCGTGGCGCCGGCGCCGGCCGACGCGCCGGCCGAAGGCCCGGGCCGGCCCTTCGGCGCCGGCGGGCGGGGTGTCAGGGCATGTCGCCGGACCGGCGCAGGCATCCGTCCGGCGAGCTCGTGGGGGAAGCCGAGGAGCAGCTGCTCCAGTTGCGCGGGGCGCAGACCGGGAGCACCGCGGACGCGGCCGGGCGGTACGGACGAGGAAACCCGGGTGGGGCGGGTATTCTCACGGCCCGTCCGACCCACCGGCTCCGGCAGCCGGTGTCGGCTGGCCGGTGCCATCCCTGGCTGTATGACTCCCCGGCGTGTCACTCGGTGTACGGGTTGACGATGCGGTGGGGTCGCTTGGCGATCTCCAGCACGTTTTGCGGGAAGCGGGGGCCGGCGACGTAGTGGCGGCCCTTGGTCTGTCCCACGGCGGTCAGTACCCCTGCCTTCGTCAGCGCTTGGAGGTCGCGTGTCGCCTGTTGGGTGTTGATCGCTTCGGCCCGTTCGTAGCGGGAGCGCCGCACCCTGCCGACCATGGCGACTTCGTGGAGGGCTGTGACCTGCCGTTCGGTGATGCCGTCGGCTTCGGCGGCCTCCATGAGTTGCACCCAGCATTCGTTGGAGCGGTCGACACGGTGCCGCACTCGCTGGGCCTGCTGGTGGTAGGCGAGGAGGTTGAACTTGATCCACGGCAGTGTGTCGCGCTCGGGTGACCAGAGGGGGCCGCCGACCTCGCGGAGCACCTTGTAGTAGTCCCAGGTGTTGCCCGGCATTCCCAGCCACTCCTCGATCGAGGAGAACTCGGGGGCCAGGACGCCGCCGCGGGCGATCAGCAGGGTCTGCAGCGAGCGGGACATCCGCCCGTTGCCGTCCGACCACGGATGGATCTTCACCAGGTTCAGGTGCGCCATCGCGGCCCGGATCAGCACGTGGTCGTCGAGGTCGCCCTCGTTCAACCAGTCGACGAACTCGCCCATCAGGCCGGGGACCAGTTCCTGATCCGGCCCCTCGTAATCCGTCTCCAACTCGTCGCCGGGGGCCGTGATCCGGATGGCGGTCTTTCGCCACTGCCCCGCCGTCTTCAGCGGATGATGATGCCCCTGCAACATCCAGTGGAGCGCGTTCAGCAGTTCCTTGCCGTACCGGAAGTCGGCGACATCGTGCAGCGACTGGATGTACGTCATGGCCTGCCGGCAGGCCAGCGTCTCCGCCTTGTTCTCGTCGCTCGCGTCGACCTCGCGTTCCCCGTCCATCAGGTCCGCGACGTCCTTGACGTCGACCCGGTAGCCCTCGATCGTGTTCGACGCCGCGATGGCGCTGGCCGTCAGGGCCTTGCGCAGATCGAGCGTCCATTTCACGGGGGCCTGCCGGACGGCGTGGCGTAGCCGGTCACGCATCGCGTCGACCTGTTCCAGGACCCGCAGGTCAACCGGCTCGAGGTGGGGAATCGCATACAGCATGAGGCAATGACACCAAACTCCTATCATTTCATGCTTGCAGGTTTCGGCCACGTCAACCGGGCGTGGGCGCCACCGGGTGTACGGCGCAGCGGTGGGTGGGCGTGGGGCGTCACACGGCGGCGATGCGAGACGGCGGGGTCGAAGGCACGGCGGCGGGTGGCGCCGGGCAGGGTGTCGCGAGGCCGAGACGCGGGCGGTGGGGCGGGCCCGGAAGGTGATGCGGCGGACGTCCTCGTCGAGTTCGGACTCGTGTGGGCAGGCGTTGACGGCGAGGGTCTCGCCGGCGCCCGTGCAGCGGTGGATTCAGGTCTTCGCTTCGGTTGCGATGGTGTCCCGGAGGTTCTCGCGGGCGGTGATCAGGACGCGGGTGGCAACGATCCGGGCGTCGGGCGGGGGCACGTACCGGTCGGTGTCGGTGTCCATCGGTGGGGTGGGCGGGTTCGCGGTCACGGTTGTTCCTCGGGTTCGGCCTTGTGTGTGGTGGGTGGGGGCCGGGTCGGATGCAGTGCGCGCGCAGGTGATGGTGCCAGCCGTGATCCGCAGGTGTGGGCATGGCGGGGCGGCCGGTGCGGCTGTTGTGGCGCGGCGCGGCGGACGGGCGGACACGTTCGTGGGTACTGCGGGTGTTCGCTCGGTACACGGACGGCACCGCGCTGCCGGCCGACTTCCCCGGCCGTGCCGAGGCGGGCGGTGAACGGGCGCTGCAGGCCGCGGCGGTGGTGACGGCGGCTTTGAGCGGGGCGCGGCGGGGTGGGCGGCCGGTGGTCGCGGTGGGGGCGCATGTGCGGTTCCGCGGAGCGGGATGGCAGATCGTTGCGCTGTCCGGACAATGCTTCCACCTGGTCGGCGAGAGCGGGGACGACGAGGTGGTGCCGGCCGGGCACCTGTTCGCCGATCCGGACTTCGCGATCCGGACTTCGCGGTCCGGGGTGCGGGGGTCGGGCAGCCGCAGGGGGTGCCGCGGTGGGGGTTGTTCGAGACCGCCCCGGCCGCGGCGCGGGAGAGGGCGTTGGCGTGGCAGCGGTACATCCGGGAGGTGGAATGTGGTCGTGCGGGCGGGCCCGACGGCGGTGGGGTGGTGCGGCCGGAGTACGACCCGGCGCGATTCACGTCGGCCGAGCGGAAACGGGCCACGGCCGAGGACTTGACTGCTTTGGGTTTCGGGCGGGTTTCGCGGACGACGGTGCAGCGCATGCGCGGCCGGTACCGAAGGCAAGGCCTGTGGGGTCTGGTCGACAAGCGCGCCACGCGCGGCGCGAGTGCGACCGGGCGCAGCGACGAGCGGGTGGTGGTGGCCGTGTTGGAGGCGTTGCGGCGGCAGCGGGGGCGGTCGAAGGGGACGGTGGAGGGGTTGCGGCGGTTGGCCGGGGAGATCCTGGACCGGGCGCATGGGCCGGGTGTGGTGGCCTTGCCGTCGCGGGCGACGTTCTATCGGTTGGTGAACGCTCTGGCCGATCCTGCGGAGTTGCCGGCGCGGACCGCGAGCGCGACGACGCCGCCGCCGTTCGCTCCGGTGGGTGCGTCGCGGCCGGGTGAGCAGGTCCGGGTCGACAGCACCCGCCTGGACGTGATGGCCGTTTTGGACGATGGCCGGTTGGGGCGGCCGGAGTTGACGATCGCGGTGGACGTGGCGACGCGGAGCATCGTGGCGGCGGTGCTGCGGCCGGAGGGGACCAAGGCGGTCGACGCCGCTTTGTTCGGAGATGGTGGTGCCGCATCCGATGCGGCCGCACTGGCCCGAGGCGTTGGAGTTGTCGCGGGCGAGCGTGCCCTACGAGCGGCTGGCGGCGGTGGACGGGCGGTTGGAGGGCGCGGCGGCGCGGCCGGTGATCGTGCCGGAGACGGTCGTGGTCGACCGGGGCAAGGTGTTCGTGTCCGAGGCGTTTGTGGCGGCGTGCGAGACGTTGGGGGTGAGCGTGCAGCCCGCGCCGTCCGCGAAGCTGTCGTGGGGGCGTGCGGTGCGGCGCGGTGGGCCGCCCGGTGGCGTTGTCACCGGGTGCGGGAGTTGTTTTGATGAGTTGGAGAAGCCGGCATAGGACCCACGTCGCGAGTCGGTCTGTTTGACGTCGTGCCGGGCGTTGCGGTGCAGTGGTGGTGTGGGCTCTCGCCGCACCGGGGCGAGCGGGACGCCACTTGCGCGAAGGGCCCCCGTGAACGGGTTGACGTCGGCCGAAATCCTGCGCCGATGCTATGGCGTTCCCTTTCCACCGGAGTTCTTTGTGTTGGGCGAGCCGCACGAGATGACCGAGGAGTTGTTGGTCGAGTTCTTTGCTCGGCCGTGGCAATTGGTGATCCCGCCGGCCGTGTCATGGCTCCGTACAGAGGAGGAAGAGGAACGGGTCCTGCTCGCTCGCGACCTGCTCCCCTTGGTGAAGCCGCTCGGACTCCGCCAGCGTCACGGTGGCAAAACGGTCGGCTACCGTCTGAGCCGACTCGCCGACGGCCGCACCACGGTCTTCGCCCTCCCTCGCAACGCCCGCCCCGACAGCCCCATCGAGCACGTCGGCGACTCGCTGCTGGAGTTCCTGCACGAGCACCACACCGACCACCGGGATGCGCTCCTCAAGCAGTACAACGCGCCGTCCAACTTCGGCACCGGCATGGTCGATGCCGACGAGGTGCAAGAAGTCGAAGCCCTGCTCCACCACATCGAATACCTCCAACGCCGAGCCGCCGACCACGGCATGCACGACCGACACGCAGCCGAGTGACAGCGATTCACACAGACGCCGCGCCCGACTCATCGGGTAGTCGTCGCCGAAGTCGTTGCACAACCGGGTCGCGACCGGTTTCGAGGCAATCGGTCGAGGTGGCGATCGTCATCGCCGGCGACGCGGTGGCGGATGCGGGAATCGTCGCCACCATCACTCCGGTTCCGGGGCCTGCTGTCGTTCGTACCCCCGATTGGCCAGAGGCCCGCGTCGGCCGGTGGTTGGCATGGAGCCCAGGAGCCGCCCGGGGAACCGGTGTTGGTGTCAGGTCATCCGACCCGCGCGGGGCTGTCGCGGGTCACAGCCCTACGCGTGCGGCCCACGGCCGCCGGGATGGACACGCATCGGGTGCCGCATCACGATGGGCAGTCCTCCCCGATCGCCGCCCGAGGCGGGAAATGGGAGGTCCACCACAACCCCCACGACGGCCGCCAGGTGCGGATCCGCCTGCCCGACGGCGAGTCGACCGAGATCCCGTGGATCCACCGCGACCACGCCCACCACCCGTTCGACGAACGCACCCGGCAATACGTGCGTGCCACCGCCGGCCCCCACACCGACACCGACATCCACGAAGCGAACCTCGCGGAAGCCCTCGACCAACTCGTGCGCCGTGCTCGCAGCGGAGGAGCCACCCGCACCGAACAACGCCTCCTCGCCCGCGGGACACCCACCCGGATTCCCCTGCCGGGACACCCCGTGCACGAAGGGCGGGAGCAGGACCCCGGCGGCACCGTCCCGGGGACGGGCGAGGACAGCCTCGACGAACTCGACGACGGCCTCGACGAGTCACCACCGCGGGGGTGGTGCGCCGACGAAACCGACCCCGACTCCCCCGCACCGCCGTACACGGGGTACGGCCTCTACGACGCACACGAGGAGGCCCTGAAATGGTGAGCCCCGGTGCGCGATCGAGCGACGACACGTGGGCACACATCCATGCGGACACGACGGCACGGTCCCGGCCGGTGACCACCTGGCAGGGCCGGCAGGACTTCGCAACCGCACCGCTCCCGAGGCCGCCCGAGCCCGGCGCACCGCTACGGAGCCGGGAGGAACGCCCGGCCTACCACTCCGTGTTCGTGACCGTCCGCACCCCGGCCATCGACACCCTCGCCACGAACATAACGCACGCCGACGCTCCCGGGTCCGGGGCCGCCGGCAACGGACCACCGCCCGGCCGGCGTTGATCGTCACCGGCCCCGCCGCCGCCGGCAAGGCCACCGCGCTGCACCCGCGTCGGGCGCGCCTGCCACCTCGCCCACGCCCGCCGTGTTCCGGCGCCGCCGGGGCGGGCCCACCCACGCGTGCCGGTCGCGTACGTCCTCGTGCCGCCGGGCGCGACCGCGAAGGCCCTGGCCGGCGAGTTCGCCCGCTATCTCGGCGTCCCCGCCGGCGCCCGGATGACGCAGGCCCAGATCACCGAGGCCGTGTGCCATACCTACCACCGGGCCGGCGTCCACCTCGTCCTCATCGACGAGATCCACCGCCTCAACCCGCGCACCACCACCGGTGCGGAGACCGCGGACCTGCTGAAAGACCTCACCGAACGCATCGGCGCGACGTTCGTGTACGCGGGCATCTACGTGACCGCCACACCGTTGTTCGGCGGGGTACGCGGAGCGCAACTCGCCGGACGCGCCTCGTTGGTCGAGTGCGGGGCCTTCCCCGCCCGGCTCGGGAAACGCGAACCGTTCAAAGAATTGATCGCCGGAGTGGAAGCCGCCCTCGACCCGAAACGCACACCGCGCGGGGACACCACCGCCGCCTCGCGCCCTACCTCCACCAACGCACCGCCGGCCGGATCGGCAGCCCCCTCCCGCCTCACCCGCCTCACCCGCCTCATCCGCCTCATCCGCCTAGCCGCCATCACCGATCGACAACGGCACCGAACACATCACCAAAACCAACCTCGACCGGATCCGCCTCGACCACACCGCCGAAACCCGACACCACGCCCGGCTCGACGGCCTCTTCGCCCGGGTCGCCACCGACCCGGACTTCGCACCGCTGGACCAGGCCCCGATGTTGCGGCTCCTGCTCGCCCGGTTCCTGGGCGCACCACACACCTGAGTCGCACGCACGGGCTCGCTCGTTGAACCGCCCGGCGTACCGCGAGCACTGTCGCATGCCGAGGAGCCGGGGCGACGTTGGTCGTCGCCCCGGCTGCTTCGCGCGTCTCGTGTCGAGACGGGATCGGTCGTCTTCGCCGGGCGGCCGTCCCGGGCTTGACGTGTTCGGCTATTCGGGATTGCCCCGTCGGGATTCGGCCGCGGTGAGGAAGGCTCTCAGCGCGTCGTTGAACGGTTGGCCGATCCGCTGTACGGCGTGCGGGCTTCCCGGGAAGAGCCTGCGCTCGGCGTTCATGCGTGTCGCCAGCACGTCGCATACCGCTTCGAACGCGGGGGTTCCGCCACCCGATACGACGAGCTTGGGGAAGGTGGTCCCGGCGAGCAGCGGCAACGGGACTCCCGTGTCCCACGGCTGTTCCGTCTTCAGATTGTGTACGGCCTCCGCGAACTCCGGGGGAAGCGGGCTCGGCAGCGAAAGCTTGACGCCGAGGGCCTCCAGGAATCCCGCCAGGAACGTCTCGTCGTCGGCCGAGACGTTCCGCTCCCAGTGCCGCATCAGTGCCTCGCGCAACTCGTCGACTGCGGGATGGCCGATCCCGTTGGGCAGCGCGGGTGGTTCGATGACGGTGAGGGAGCACACACGATCCGGGACCAGCGCCGCCGCCCGCATGGCGACGACACCGCCCATGGAGGTGCCCACGAGGTGGGCACCGGAACCGATCAGTTCGGCGATCTCTTCGGCATCGCGATCGGGGTCGATGCGATCGGTGTGCGGGCTCGGACGGTAACCGCGTCGATAGGGCGCGATCACGGTCCATTCGTCCGCGAAGGGTTGCTGTTCCACGAATGCGGCGGCGGCGGAGTTCAGGCTGCCGTGAATCAGCAGGAGCCGGGGGCCGTGATCACCCCATCGCTCCGAGGCGAGCGTGTTCAACGACGTACTCCGTTCTGCTCAGGCACGGGGGCCGGCGGCGAAGACACCAGGGTCGATGTCGAGCCGGCGGGACTCGAATCGCCAACCGTCGGGCGTGCGGACCAGGGTGTCGCGGTAGATGCCCGTCGCGATGACGAACGGCGATTGCACGACCTGGAGTTTGACCACGACGCTGTACATCTCGGCCCGCTCGGCGTCGCCTTCGATCACGTGATTGACGCCCAGGTGTCGCGCGCCATCCTCCTTGCCTGCCGCGATGTGACCGCGGAGGAACTCCTTGATGGACGTGTGGCCCTGGAAGGTCCCGTAGTTCGCGACGAACGTTCCGTCGGGGATCCAACACTGTGCCCAGGCGTCGACGTCGTGCGCGTCGAGGTATTTGAACTGCCGGGCGGCGAGCTCTTGGATCGCCAGCCTGTCTTCCACTGTCAGGGGCATGTCTGTTCGCCTTCGCAGGGGCGCCGCGGGGCGGCGCTTGTCGGTTGCGGTTCGGGGGCTGCGACCCGTGGGGGCAGCCCGGATTGCGGCGGCGTCCGCCGTTCGGCCGTTCGGGGCGATCAGGCCCCGAGAGCGTCGGGCCGAGTGGGGTTCAGAAGTACCAGGGCACCTGGGCGTGGCCTCGGTCGACGAGGTCCCCGAAGCGTCCGCCGAGGAAGGCCAGCGGTTCGCCGGCGCGCTCGCAGGTATCCAGGACGCGGCCGACGACCACGATGTGGTCCCCGGCGACGAAGTGGCGCTCCACGTCGCATTCCAGGTGGGCGAGGGCATCCGGGATCACCGGTACGCGGTGCCTTCCGTACGCGGGTTCGAGGCCGGCGAAGTGGTCCTCGGCGCGCCGGGCGAAGCGCATCGCGATCGGTTCCTGACGCGACGACAGGATGCTGACGGCGAATCGTCCCGAAGCGGTGATCGCGTCGGTGCTGCGCGCGCCGATGTTGAGGCAGACCAGCAGCAGCGGCGGGTCCAGGGACACCGAGGTCAGCGAGTTGACCGTCATCCCGTGCGGCGTGCCGTCCAGAGCGTAGGTCGTGACCACCGCCACCCCGGTGGCGAAACGGCCCATGGTCAGGCGCATCGTCTGCGGGTTCACGGACGCGAGGGTGGAAGCCATGTCGTTGTCTCCGATGCTCAGGCGCGGTAGCGCACTTCGAAGGTGACCACGCCCTCGTCGGTTCGCCAGGGCCCGTGCGGCATGCCCGGCGGGCGGCAGGCGTACATGCCGGCGGTGAAAGTGCGGTCCAGGGTGATGTCGGTGAACGAGCCCTCCAGGATGTACACCTCTTCCCAGAAGTCGTGGCGCTGCACGCCCATCGCAGTGGAGTCGGCGCCCGGCGCGTAGCGCAGGATTCGGGTCGCGACCCCGGTGGCGGGGTCCTTGGCCAGGACTCGTTCGGTGATCGCCGGGTCGTCGCCCGGACACAGGGTGAACTCGATGTCGGAGACGGGGAAGAACTCGTGTTCGGGCTTGCTCACTGTGGTCACGCTCCTGTGGTTCACACGGTGCTCTCGACGTGGTAGCTCGCCAGGAAGGCGTCCACCGCGGCGAGTGGCGCGTCGAAGTCGTAGTTGCGGTAGGCGTAGCCCTTCACCACGAACGGCGCGCCCGCGTAGAAGAGTTCGTACTGGTGGTGGCGCCCGGCGAACTCGCTGCCGACGGCATCCCAGACCAGCTTGAAGAGTTTGACCCGCTCCTCGGCCGTGGCTCCGGGGCTCTGGATGTAGCGATCGATGTCGGCGCGCGTTTCGGGATTGGTCATGTCGGCTACGCTGGAGGGCACTTGGAGCACTCCCCCGCCGACGAGGTCGCGCAGGATCGCGAGCACGCGTGGGTACAGTTCCGACTGCATGCCCATCGCTCCGTAGACGGCCCGGGAGCCGGGGCGCCACATGCCCTGCTCGTCGGGCGCGGCGGTGTATTCGGCGGCGAGCACCGCGGACTCGGCAAGCGAGACCAGGCTCGCGAGTTCACCGAGTTTCTCGACGACGCCCGGGAAACGATCGACTCCGTTGACGGCGGCCACCTTGCGGGCCAGGCCGGCCAGGAACTCGAGCTTGACGCTCAGTCGGATCTGGGCCTGCCAGTTGCCCAGCACGTGGGCACCGGTGTCGAAGAACTGGCGTCGCAGTCCGGGGACGTCGCGGTACACGAACACCTGCTCCCACGGAATGAACACATCGTCGAAGACCAACAGTGCGTCGGTCTCGTCGTAGCGCGTGGTCAGCGGGTAGTCGTAGGCGCTCGTGGCGGCCGGCGCGTAGGGGCGTCGACAGTACAGCTTCAGGCCCTGGGCACCGACGGGCACCGCGAAGCTCAGCGCGAAGTCGGTGTCCTCGGGGCCGAGCGGTTTGATGCACGACACCAGGATTTCGTCGGCGACTGCGCCGCCGGTGGCCAGCATCTGCGCGCCGCGCACCACGATGCCGTCGGGGCGCTCCTCGGCGACGCCGACCTGGACCAACTCGCCTTCCCAGGCGTGTGCGGTGGCCGCCCGGGAGACCTGCGGCGGAATGATCGCGTAGGACACGTACAGATTCTCGGCGGCGACCCGGCGCCGGTAGGCGACGATGTTGGCGGCCAGGTCGCGCTCGCCGCTCGCGAACGCCTCCGGGTGGGCTCCGAACGCGGCGATGAACGCACCGACATGGTCGGGGCTGCGTCCGACCCAGCCGTGGGTGTGTCTGGCCCAGCGGGTTGCGGCGGTGCGGTAGGCGGTGAGTTCGTCCCGGCTTCGCGGGGCCGTGAACAGCAGGTTGATCGGCTCGCCGGTCTCCGGGTCGGGGCGGGTGAAGCCGGATTCGGGGTCGGCGGCGATGTCGAAGAGTTCGGCGATCGTCGTCGCGATGGGTGTGAAGGCCGGGTGGTGGGCGACGTCCGCGACGGCCTCGCCGTCGACATGGACCCGACGGTCGTCCTTGAGAGAGGCCAGGTATTCGGCTCCGGTGCGCATCACGAACTCCTCTGGTGCACGGTGTAGTCATGGGTCAGGGAGGGCCCGCCGGGCAGGTCGATGGACAGCAGCCAGCGGGAGCCGTACACGAAGTCGCCGGTGAGCAGGGGCAGGGTGCCGCAGAACAACACCAGGTCACCGGCGACGTCGCCGATGGCCGAGGTCATCCGGTGGAGCAGTTCCCGGGGGTGGCGCAGCGCGGACAGTGGTCCGTACTGATAGGGGTGACCGTCGATCGCGGATTCGGCGGTCAGGTGTTCCCAGTTCGGTGGGCGGGTGCCGGCGTCGAGTTCGATCACGTCGGTGCCCAGCGGCTTGGGGCAGGCGGCCTTGGACGAGGTGATGTCCAGGCGTTCGCGTTCGCGGTCGGTATGGTCCGAGCCGACCGCCAGGAACAGTCGGCCTCGGTGGCGGATGACGACGGGTTCCACCTCGCCCGAGGTCGCCTCGCCGTCCACCGCGACGGTTCGTTCGGTGGTGAGCAGGGACGGGTCGAGATCGTAGAAGGCCGGCACGGTCGCGGGTGGCGGGATGCCGATGGCCGCGAGTTCCTCGATGTGGCGTCGCGCGGCGGCCTCGTCGCGCGCGGTGTAGCCCGCCACGACCAGGCGCGCCGGCCGCACGTCCAGGTATTCGTCGGTGTCGACCACGCGCATGCGCAGCGGTGGTATCGAGGTGCTCACAAGTGGTTCCTTAGCGTGGGTCCGGCGCGCTCTCCCGGGGCGGGAACGACGAAATGGGGCGACGATCGGCGAGGACCGGGAACTCGGCGCGCACCCGGTCGACGTCGGCGGGGTCGGCGTCGCAGAAGGTGACGCCCTCCTCGGTGCCGGCCTCGATCAGGACGCGGCCCCATGCGTCGACGACACGGCTGTGTCCACCGAGTTCGACGCCGCCGTCCTGGACGCCGACCGCGTTGCAGGCGATCACGAGTAGTTGTTGTTCGACGGCTCGGCAGGAGGTGAACAGTTGCCAGTGCTCGCGGCGGGCGGCGGGCCAGGCGGCGGGTACGACGGCGATGCGGGCCCCGCGGTCGACCAGGTCGCGCCACAGTTCGGGGAAGCGCAGGTCGTAGCAGGTGGTGGCGCCCAGGCGCCCGAGGGCGGTGCCGGCCACGTCGATCCGGTCGCCGGGGGTGAGCAGTTCGGCCTCGCGGGAGGCGTGGCCGAAGACGTGGATCTTGCGGTAGGTGTGCGCGATCAGCCCGTCCGGGGTGATCAGGGCGGCGGTGTTGAACAGCCGGCCGTCGTCGTCGCGCTGGACGAAGCTGCCCAGGTGCACGTGCGCGTCCAGTGCCCGGGCCCAGGCGCGGGCCGCGGTGACCGTGGGACCGTTCAGCGGCTCGGCGTGTTCGGCGTAGGACTCGAAGCCGAAGTAGCCGGCCGCCCAGAGCTCGGGGAGCACGACCAGGTCGGCCCCGCGGGTCTGTTCGACCATCACGCCCACCCTCTCGCGGCGGGCTCGGGGCGTTTCGGTCGGCGGGCTGGCGACCTGGACCAGGGCGATCCTCATCACGCCCCCAGGGAGCCGTCGGAGCCCCGGCGGGCGACTTCGGGCAGGTGCAGCGCGGCGAGCGTGCTGCCCAGGTGGGTCCCCAGTGCCTGGGCCGCCCGGTCCGGATCACCGGTGCGCAGAGCGGACACGATCGCCGCGTGCTCGGCCAAGACCTTGCGGAAGCGGCTCTCGTCGCCGACGACGGCACGCAGACCCATCCGGACCTGGCGCTCGCGCAACGCCTCGTAGAAGTCGGCGAGGACCGGGTTGCCGGCCTGTCGCACGATCGCGCCGTGGAAGGCGCGGTCGCAGTCGATGAATCCCACCGCGTCGTCGACCAAGCCCTCCTGGGCGGCCACGAGGGCGTCGAGCTCGTCCAGGAACGCTTCGCCGGCCGGGACCACGCGCCGCATGCTCCAGTCCTCGATCAGTTCCCGGGCTTCCATCACGGTGCGCACCTCCGCGTCCGAGATGGGCGGTACGAAGGCGCCCTTCTTCGGCATGATCTGCACGAATCCCTCGGTTTCCAGGCGCAGCAACGCCTCGCGCACCGGAGTCCGCGACGTGCCCGCCGCCTGGGCGACCTCGGACTCGATCAGGAAGGTTCCGCCGTCCCGAGGCAGGGCGGAGATGTGCTTCTTGAGCCATCGATAGGTGATGTCCTGGGCGGATCCACCGCCGGCGGGCTTTCGTACGCTGCTCATGAACGCAATGTATACAACACGCATACCAACGACAAGAGGTTCACGCCGGCGACTCCGTGAACGTCGCGGGCACCCCGAAGGTCGTGGTGTTCCCGGCGTACGTCACGCGTGGGCCGACGATCGGCATCGTCGACCGGGCGACCTGCCCGACCGGGTGCAGGTCCCCCACGACGAATGCCCGGGTGTGGCCTGTCCCGCGCGCGCCCCTCGCAACGAGTTCGAGCCCTGCCGCGCCGCCGGTACCCGATCCCCCGAAGAACGCGTCGGGATGCGGTGGAGTGTGCTGCCCCGGGCGGCCGGCAGCGGGCGTTCGCCTGGCGTCGAGCGTCAGGCCAACAGCCGTGCCGGCTTGGCCATTTCGGTCTCCGGGTCCGCCACGGGCCGGATCACCGGCTCGTCGACCCCGGACTTCGCCGGCACCTCGATCCGCTCGGTGACCTCGCCCCTGGTACCGGCAAAGCCGAACTTGTCCACCAGGGAGGGCACGATGAGCTCGCGGTCCTCCGGGGGACAGCCGGGCCGGGCAGTTGCGGTGGAACGCCCGGTGACGCTTGGGATCGGTGGGGGTGGCGCCGCGCAACCGGAGCGGACGGTCGACAGCCGCGGCCTCGTCCGGAGGGAGGGCCCGCGTACCCTGGTGTCTCGTCACCTCGTACCAAGGGCGCCGGGAGCGGGGCCGTGTCGCGATTCGAGGTTCCCGCTCCGTGCGGCGTCCAGGGGTTCGGTTGCTCGATGCCCCACCTCGGGGGTTCCCGGCGCCGGTCCTCGCCCCCAGACCGGCGTGGCGCTTCGGCGGTCCGGGGGCCGCCCGGTTTCATCGTCCGGACCGGTTTTTTGGCGAGGGAGTCGATGTGGTGGCAAGGTTCCGGCGCGTGGTGCGATGGATGTCCGGGTGAACCCCCGAGCAGGGCCGCTCCGGAGGCGTCCGCGCGATCCATCAACCGCTCGACGACCTCGCCCACCATCGCGTCCGCAGGCAAATCGGTGGGTTGCGGGTTTTCGATCTCGGTCATGACTGTCCGTTCCGGAAGGGCCGGGATCCGGGAAGGCACCCCGGCCCATCCTTCACATCACGGACTTACACGAACTTTCAGACACATCCCGGGCGGGGAGCCCGAAGCTGGTGAACAGTTCGTGGCGCACGGTGCGGGTGGTGGGGCGGGCGTGGAAGGTGATGCGGTGGATGTCCTGGTCGGGCTCGAGTTCGCGCAGGCAGCTGGTAACCGCCACCGTCTTGCCGAAGCCGGCTCCGCCGTGGATACACGTCATCGCGCGGGCGGCGATCGTGTCGGCCAGGTTCTCCCGCACGGTCAGCAGCGCACGTGTGGTCACCAGGCGCGCGTCGGGCAGCGGGACGTACTTGGTCGGTGGGTGCGGGTGGCAGGTGAGGGGTCATGGGGTGTCCCGTTGGGCGGGGGTGGGTGGCGAGTCGGTGGGTCGGGTGCGGGCTTTGAGCGCGTCGGGGGTGGCCCAGTCAGCCGGGGGCGGTGCGGGCGGGATCAGGTCGGGCAGCGCCAGCTCGGTCAGGTCGCCGTCGTGGTGGTGGGCCGGTTCGCAGGTGGCGTCGGTCGCGGTCAGCGCGTCCAGGCGGCGCGCGTCGGTGGGGGTCGTGGCGGGGCCGAAGCGGTCCCGGCGGAGCTGTTCGGCGGCTTTGGCCTCGGCGCGCAGGCGGCGGGCGCGGGCCGCCCGGGCGCGGCGCAGCGCGGGGCGTTGTTCGTCGGTGGCCTGGTCGGCCAGGTGTGCGGTGCCCAGGTGGCGGCCTGTGGCGGGTGTGGTGTGCGTTGGCGGATCCGGCGGCCGGTCCGTTGGGGGCCCCGTCGGTGGGGCGCCGGCGACTAGAGTGGGGCGGTCGGGTCGTCGTGAGGGAGGGGTGTGGGGTGACTGCCGAGCCCGAGTATTCGACTCCGGTGATCGCGCGGCCGGAGTGCACGATCGAGGGTGTGCGTGCGGCGATCGCGTTGTTGGCGCCGCACTGGCTTCCCGAGATGGACCGGTCCCAGCGTGAGGCGACCGCGAAGGCGTTGGAGGTCAACCGGCTCGATCCGTTGCGGGGCTGGTTGCGACACTGGGCGGCGATCGCGGAGATCGAGCGTCACCCGGATCTGGCGTTCCGCTATCACCACGCCGAGCAGGTCGACACCGTCAGCGACGACCCTCGGGTGCGGGCCCGCGGTGTTCGGGTCGCCGGTGAGTTGTTGCGGGCCGCCTACGCAGCGGTGGGCGTGTGAGCTGGGACTGGGAGTACGAACCCGACCAGACGAGCGTGGTGGGCGGAGCGCCGGAGGCGTTCGTCGCCCTGGTCGAGACCGCGGTCGCGGAGATCGTCCGCGCGGCCGAGGCCCTGTATCTCGACGGGACCCTGTACGAGGGCCCCAATCCCCGCGCGGCAACCGCCTACATCGACGACGGCATGTTCGTGTACCTGATCGTGGTACGCAGCGAACGCGTCTACGTCCTGCAGACGACATACCTCCCCGCCCACTGACACCTTTACGTCCGCATCCGCATGCGTTGGGTGGCCCGTGTGGCCGGACAGAGCGGCTGACGGCATCCGTTCCACGCAGCGGTTGAGGTTCTCGATGCCGCCCTTCAGGTGCGGGCTGTAGGGCGGGAGCACGGTGATGTCGGCGTCCAGGGCGGTGAGCGCGGTGGTCACGGTGCGGGAGGGGAAGTCACTGCCGCGGTCGAGGCGCACGTGTTCGGGCAGGCCGCTGTCCGTTGCCATCGAAACGAGGCGATTGACAGCGAATCAAGTTGTTTCGGCCTTTGCGCCGGCGATCCTGGACATTCGTGCTTTTACGGGAACGGACGCTTCTCAGTGCGGACCAGACAGAAGGGGTGTCCCGCCGGGTCCGCATAGATACGCCAGCTTCGCCCGCGCGGACCGATATCGAGCACCGTCGCGCCTGCGGCCAGCACCTCTCGCTGAGCCCGATCCAGATCTGCAACGCCCAAGTCCAGATGGAACTGCTGGGGCCGTGCGGGGTCCGGCCACTGCGGCCGCCGGTAGTTCGCCACGCGCTGGAAGGCGAGCACGAGACCGGACGGCGAGTGGAGCGTTGCCCAGCCGTCACCAGGTACCCATCGCCGATCCTGCCGATTGACGACGCCACCGAGAAGGGATCTGTAGAACTCGGACAGTCGCCTCGGATCAGGACAGTCCAACACCACGCACTGCAGATCAGCAATCACGACCAGACTGTAGACCGTGCCCGCGTACGCGCCGAGCGTCCCCGGTCCGCCCCGTGTCCAAGCTTGAGGCTGTGGCCTTGTGACAATCAGTCCAGTCCATGCAGGTGAGAGCGCCCAACTCGACTGGCTTCGTTGACAACGCACAGCCGCCGAAGGGCCCGGAGGGGTGGGTGCGCGCGGTCGCGGAGCACAACGCGGCCAGGACCGAGGCCCGCGCGGGGTGGCCGGGCGTGACGGCGATGCCGGTGATCGCTTTGGTCGCGCAGTCGATGAACCGGGTGATGTACGGGTGGACGAGGTCGCCGTCGGCGGTCACACGCAGGGAAGCCTGGACGTGGTCGACCTCCCAGGCGTGGTTGCGCCGGGTGGGGGCGCTTGGCGAACGCGTCCAGGGTGCGGGCGGCTTCCGGGCCGTTGCGGTGACCGGCCCGCTCCCCCGCGGTCAGATCTCGGCGGAGTGCGCGCAGGAACGTCGACAACGACGGCACCGGGGCCGGCAACGGCACTGCGGCCGGCGGCGCACTGCCCGGGAGCGGCATGCCGCCCGGGCAGTGCGGTGGTGAGGCGGGCGAGGCGGGGTCGCCGGCGGGCGTCCCCGGACCGGTGGCCGCACGGGCGCGGGCCACGAGTTCGCGGTGGATTGCGGACGCATTGCCGTGCCAGTACACCGGCAGCACCCGGATGAATGGGGTGATCTCGAACCGGTCGCCGTGGCGGGCTCCTGAAGTGGGGGCGGTTTCGGGTGTGGTGGCATCGGCCAACCAACGCCACCCCGTGAAGATCACCTCCCACGCCTACGCGGTCCGGAGCCGCGATCCCGCCACCGCGATGGATCGGGCGCTGTTGACCTGGGCCTGCTCCCGCCTCGGCCCCAACCCCTGACCCACCGCCGATCCACCGCTCCCACGGGCAGGAACGAGGACCTCGATGAACACCACCGCGTTACCTTTTTCTTTCGTGGCCTTGAAATGGGGCTCCTGGCCTCCGGGTCCGGCATGGCTTTTGCCCGCTGTCGAAGGGATGGCCCGGGGGGTGCCGGGCAGATCGGTCATCCGTACGCTCGTCACGGCACCGCCTCCTCGACACGCCGCCGAGACGACCACGTCGGGTCAGCCGAGGATCCAGTGAACGCGGCGGTGTTGCTGCGGTGTCAGGTGCTTCGTGTCGAGGTTGCGGTGACTGTCCGGACGGTCACATACGCGCATGCCGTCGTGTTCACGCCAGGTCGGCAGATACGCAGGGTCGTCGGTAGTCGTGGCGTCCAGGATCTCGTCCAGGGGACCCGGTGCACCGAAGTGGCGAAGCGCGGACTCGTAGGCCGGCCTGGATCGGCCGACCTCGTCGACGTCCAAACACATCGGCATGAGCATGACGGTGCGCGCCGCGCGTTCGTGCGCGTCGCCGGCTGCGTCCACCAATGCCGACGTCTCCCCCCAGCTCAACCCGGCGAACGTCGGCTCGGCCGCGTGGAAACCGAGCGGGATCACCTCGCTGTCGGCGTCCTCCCGGACGAAGTAGTCGATCCCGAAGTCGTATTCGAGGTTGCGGAAGACGATGCACAACTCGCCCCGCGCGCATGGGATCCGCAATACCGCCCACTCGTCGTACGCCAGGTCGTAGAGCCCCGGCGCCCGAACCTCCGCCGCGGGCCGGTAGAAGCCGAAGGCTTCCTCGAGCATGTCCTCGTCGTCCAATTCCTGGACCTGGAGCATCCCCAGGCAAAACTCCAGGTCGATCTCGTTCCAGGCCATCTCGCGAAATGCGGGGAGTCGCCCGCCCGCCTCGGTCTCGACGAAACGCTTCGGATAACCCTTGATCCGCACGGCTTCCCCTACCTCCACGGTTTCCAGAACCTTCGGAACCCGGTGGCCGAGTCCCCGCCCCCGAACAACGGCCCGCCCAGTATCAGGTTGAGTGCACGCAGGAAGGTCGCGCAGATATCCTGACACACGTTTCGCGATGTTCCGCCGTAGACGATCTCTTCCTTTTGCGGATTGTACGACTTGAAGATCGTTTCTTCGGCATGGACATTGCGCTGTCCCTTGGGCGTCTTGGGTCTGGGGACGAATTTCTCATTCGAGCGCAGGTTTCCCCACTTGGCCGGAGGGGTCTTGTTGTCCGCCGTCATCACGATGCGGTTCTCGATCTTGCCGGTCTTGAGGTTGCGAACACCGATGACGGCCACCGTGCCGAATCCCTTGGCTGCGGCCTCGGAGCCCTTCCACAACACATGCAGTTCCCAGGCACGTTTTTCGGCGAGCATCGCCTCGATGACGTAGCCACCGCAGTTGTGGACGAGGACCGGTTGGGCCGCCACCCGCACGAAGTAGGTGTGCAAGCCCTCCACGGTGAGGTTGCGCACGTTCGAGGCACGACCCGCGGGCGTGACGGCCGCGATCTGTACCCAGGTGCCTGCGGAGGTTTGCAGCCAGGTGCCGGCGGTGAGTCCCCCGGCGGGTATCCACTGCGCCAGATCGGGGACCCAGAAGGGATGGTCGGCGGTCGCGGTCAAGGTGTTCGGGCCCGCCGTGGCCGAGGACGTGTGCTCGCCCGTCTGCGGGGCCTCCTGCTGGGCCTCCCCCGCGACCGCGGCCACCGGTTGTGCCTCCGAGTCCACGACCAACGCGATCTCGACGAGCGGCTTTTCCTTCCCGTAGCCGACCGCGCCGACCACCTCACGCGCCTGTACCTCTCCGGTCTCCGGGGACGCGGCGGCCACCCGGTCGCCGACGCGGACATCGACGATGTCGCGGTAACTGCCGTCCGCCATCAGGACCTGGGTAGTCGGCGCGAAGCTGTTGTCGTCGCAGGTGTCCTTGCGTTTGGTGTTGTCGTTGTCCTTCTTCGGGCCGTCGTCGGGCTTTGATTTGGTGGGCGGGTCGGCCTTGGAGACCTCGGGGGCTTTGGTCGGTGTCTTGTTGACCGTCTTGGCCGCGTCAACCGCGTTGTCGGCCTTCTTGGCGTACTTGGCCGCAGTGAAGGCGTTGCCCGCCACCGGGATCGCCGAGCCCGCGGAAAGAGCCGCGTTGGCCCAATCGCCCTCGGCCGCGTACACGCCGGCGTTGAGCAGGTCGGCGGCTTCGCCGATGACCGGCACGACACCCGCGACGTCGAGCGCCACGTGCACGATCGGCGCGGCCTTCTTGATCGCCTTCTTCGCCCACTTGGGGACACCGAACATGCCGTTGGGGTCGGTGAAGGTCAACGGGTTGTTGTACGCGTAGGCGTAGGGATTGAGCTGCATCGGATCGGCGGGATCGAGCAGCGGATCCACCGAGATGAACCGGCCCAGCGCGGGGTCGTATTCGCGGGCGCCGAGATGGACCAGGCCCACGGTGGAGTCCACCGTGCCGTTCACAAAGCCGCGTTCGCCGGGCCACGACGACGCCGCCTCGCCGCGCTCGACACCGAACGGGGTGAGCTTGCGCCGCTGAACGGCCATGTCGGCGGCGCTGCTGATCGCGGTCGTCGCCGTGTCGTGGTGGTCCGAGACGAGCACGGACAACGGCGCGCTCGCCCGCGAGGTGCGAAAGACCGTCGGCGCCCCTGGATGCGTGTAATAGCGGTCGGCGGTGGCGACGCCGTCCGCGCCGACAGTGATCTCGGTCTCCCCCAGATACAGCGTCTTGCCCCTGGCGGTGGTCCGGATCAACCGGTTCCCGGCCGCGTCCTGGACGAATTCGGTGACACCCTTGGCAGGGTCCTCGACCTTCTCGACGCGGCCCTCGCCATTCCAGGTCAAGGTCTGGGTGCTGCCCGATTCCTGGCTCGTGGTGGTGTTGCCGGCCGCGTCGTACCCGTACGTGTTCAGGCGTTCGCCGCCGGGACCGGTCGAGGTGACCGAGGCAAGCTTGTGGCCCAGGCCGTCGGCGGCCGCGTTGTACGTGTATGTGCGGGTGATGTCCTTGGCGGTGTCGCCGGTGGGGTCGGCGACCTTCTCGGTCAGCCGGTTGCCGACCGCGTCGAAGGTGTACGGGTACCAGTACGGATCGGGGCCTCCGACCGTCGCGTTCGCGCCGGTCTTGGGAGGGGCGCAGGTCGCCGTCGGCGATGTCCACGCATTCGTCAGTTGACGCCGTGCGTCGTAGCCGAAGCACTGGGTGTCGGTGACGGCGCCCTGGGGAGTGCCCTGTTTGTCCGCTACGGACAGCAGGTTGCCGGCCGCGTCGTAGCCGTACCGCACGTCGGCGACGCGATGGGCGGCGGCCTCGCGGTCGGTCACCACGTTGGTCAGGTTGTTGGTGAGCGGGTCGAAGTAGTTGGTCGTCCACACTCGGGTCGGCGCGGTGCCGGTCTGGGTGCGCAGCACATCGCCGTACGGGCTGTAGATCGTGTCCGAGGTGTACCAGTTGTGCCCCGACGTGCTGACCGGAAGGCCGTCCGCGTCGTAGCGCACGACAATCTTCTCGCGCGCCAGGCCGCCTTCGGCGGGCAACAGGGTCTCGGCCGGCTTGCCGGTGGGCGTGTACGTGTAGCCGTATTCGTAGTCACCTGCCAACGCGCCCTCACGGGCGGGGATGCTCACCTTGCGCATCCAGTGCGTTCGCGAGCAGGTCCCGGGCCTGGCGCGAGACCCATGCGGAGGGGGCGAGTTCCGGTTCCCAACCCCAGAGCGTGGCGGTGGTGGGCGTGGTCAGGCTGCCGCGCTGGCGGTGCAGCCACGCGTCGTAGGGGACGCGGGCCTGCATCGCGCGGTACACGGCGCGTGTTGTCGGTACTGCGTCCAGGGCGGCGTAGCCGCGCAGGTGGGAGAGCGCGAGCCTGGGGTGGTGGGTGGCCGTCTCGAGGAGGTGGGTGTGCGGTGGGGTCAGGAGTTCGTCGGCGCCGTGGCCGGCGACCAGGGTGTCCGCGTGTGCGGCTGCGCGCTCGAACACGAAGCGTTGCAGGTCGGGGGTCGACACTGCGAAGCCGAGTTCGTCGCCCGGCAGCGGGGCGTCGATGCCGTCGAACGCGCCCGGCGCCTGCGTCCGTTGGTCGATCCACACGTGCGGGACGTCGCCGAGTCGTCGTGCGACGTCGCGGGCGTGCCGGGCGTCCTCGTGGCCGTCCCGTGCCGGGAACCGGGTCAGCGTCGCCGCCGCCACGCCCAGGTGGTGGCCGAGTACGGTCAGGGAGGTGGAGTCCATGCCGCCGGAGCTTTCGAACATCACCCGGTGGCCGGCGCCCGCGCACGTGAGCAGCAGCGCCCGTTCCAGGGCTGCCCGGCATCGCGGCGCGGCGTCGACGAGGTCCGCGTCGTCATCCGGGAACGCCCACACCTGCCGTGGGTGCGGCGCGCCGGTGGTGTCGGTGGTGAACGCGAAGCCCGGCCGCATCAGGAAGATCTCCTCGTAGGGGCTGCGGTGCGCGTGTACCGACGGCGGCGCCCAGCCCACCAGCCTCGCCGCCAGGTACACGCGATCGAGCGTGGTGCGGCCGGTGAGTTCGGACAACAGCCCCGGGGAGTCGGACAACAGCGTCCCCGCCTCGACCCGGGTCCAGAACACCGGGCACAACCCCACCACGTCCCCGCACGCCTGCATGCCCGCCGGGGATGTGGTAAAGGTGTGGAAGCTGCCGTCCAGCGAAGTCATCACCCGACCCGCGAGCCCCGCCTCCGAGGAGGCGCGCATCGCGCGCTCCAACGCGGCGGGGTCGGCGCTCGTGCGCCCGGCCACGACGACGCTCACGTCGGGGCGCTCGACCCGCAGGACGGTGTGGGGCGTTCCTCGGGCGATGACCCACGGGCGGCCGCTGTGATGGGCCGCCAGCACACGCCCCCCGAACTCCCCCTCGCACAGCACGTCGACGTACCGGCGCGCGGCACGGTGATCGGGCAGTGCGCACAGCCACGCGGCCGGACGCACCACCGGCTACCCCCTGACCCTGGCCACGAGCCGGGTCAGGAACGAACCGAGTGGCGGCCCCCACAACTCGTCGTCGGAACGGGCGTTGTATTTGCCGGGCGACGACGCGTCGTCGGTGTCGTTACCCGAGTCGTCGGCCTCGGCCGCCTCCAGAAACGGCCGTGGTTCCCGCAGTTCCGGGGCGCTGTAGTCACTGTGGTCGCTGTGGTCGTCCATCGATTTCCCAAGATGTCGACGTCGATGTGCCTCATGGTGCCTGCGCGGTCGCTCGTCGTCATCGCAAACCCCGAAACCCAAGCGGGGCGCCTCGGGAACACTCCCCCGAGGCGGCGGCGGAAGGCATTGCGCCTCGGGGCGGCACCCGGCCGTGCCGGTCCGACCGGGATCCTCCGGGAGCGGAATCGAAGTGGACGGCAGGCGTGCGAGTTCGCGGCGAAGCCCTGTGCGAGGATGCGCGCGTCCCCACCATCGAACGATTGGTCGATCAGGTTCATGCGCCCCGCCCGTGGACGTTTCGCCGCCGCCCTCGTCCCCCTGCTCCTGGCGGCCGGCGCGTGTTCCGACTCCGACGATGCCCGCGATGCGAAAGACGGGTCGAACGGCCCGGTCACCGAGGCAAGTTCGACCGGGATCCCGGGAGTCGCGTCCGACACACCGAAGGGCAAGGAGCTCACCGCCGAGCAATTGCGGGCAGCCTGGGTCGTGGAGCGGGACCTGCCGAGGGGGTGGACGCCGACGGGGGAGGTCACCCGGCCGGCGCTGAATCCGAAGGCGGCCAAGCCGCAGTGCCAGCCGATCGCCGATCTGGAGGACCTGTCCGGGGCCGCCGCGCCGAAGGCCGTGACCCACCTCGGACTGGAGTCGGAGGAGACGCCGGGCACCGTCCACTCGGTGAGCATCGCCCTCCTTTCCGGGAACGACGCGACCGGGGCCCTGGACGCGGCGAGGAAGGCCCTGCCCTCGTGCGGCGACTTCGTGGAGACGACCGAGAACCCCGCCCCCCAGGAGAGTTCCACCGCAGAATACGCGCTGACCGGCGGCGCCGGCCACGACCTCGGTGACGACAGCCTGTCCCTGGAATTCGGCACGGACGACGGCCAGTACTCGATCGTCGTCACCGTGGTCCGAGTGGGGCCGGTACTGGTCAGAGGCATGTCCCTGGGCATGTTCGGCCCACCGCCGGTGGCGATACCCGAAGCGGTCATGAAAGCGCAGGTCGACAAGATCGCGGCGATCACGTCCCCCGCACGGTGAGGTCGAGCAACGACAGCCGCCGGCGACCGGCTGCCGGCACATTCCGTCGGTCGCCGGGCGGTGCACCGGGCGCAGATCACCGAACGCGAACGACTCCTCAGGGAACGGGAGATGCGCCGGTGAGCGGGGTGTGAAGTCGGTCCGGGGATGTTCGTGGCCGGTCGATGCCAGATCGCCCGGGACGATCCACCGGCGCGCCGCAGCGTGAGCGTGGTGGTGAGGTGTCGGGTGGTTCGGGGTGGCCGGTCGCCCACGGCCGAATCTTTCGCGAAATCCGCGGTGTCCCCGGCGCCGGTCTCAAAAGGGCGGGTCGTCGGCGAAGCCCTCGGGGTCCGCCCGGGGATCGGGGCGCGTAGGGACGGGGTGGCACATCTGGTGCAGGGTGTGTGTCAGTCCGGCGCCGCGGGAGTAGTCGTCGACCCACCGCATCCAGGGCACCCGGGCCATCAGGCGGCCGAGTTCGTCCGTGACGATCTCGTCGAGAACCGCGCGCAGTTCCTCGGGCACCGGGTCGCGGGTCAGGCACAACCATCCCAGCGCGGCGGCGACCCTGACCTCGGGCGGGCGTGCGGGGTCCGACCAGCACGCGCGGGTGAACGCGGCGGCGTCCTCGTCGTGGTGTTCCCTTGCCAGTTGCGCGATCGCCAGGACCAGGCCGGCCCGCAGACGGGGAATCTCCTCGACGCGGAACCGCCCGTGCAGGGCGGCGGAGATCTCCCGGGCGCGGTCCGACGACGCCGCCAGGACGTACGCCGCCTCCTCCCGCACCTCCGGGTCCGGGTCGTCCAGAAAGGCGATCGGGATGTGCGCGTCTGCGGCGATCGCGTCCCGCGCCGCCCGCACCGACCAGTTCTGCGAATAGCCCTTCGTGTCGACGCGCACCTCGTCGTCGGCGTCGGCCACCCGCAACAGACCGGTGCGCGACCCGTCGCCCCAGTCGTCGCGGCGAGCCAACGCCGCGACCAGGCCGAGCGCGTTCACCCGCTCGTGCCCGGCCGGGTCCGCCGCGATCCGCAGCAGGAACGGCACCGTCAACGGCGCCACCGAACCCTTCGTACCCTGATGAAAGACGGAGCCCGCCAACAAGGAGAGCCCGTGACGCGCCATGCCCGGGTCGGCGGAACGCAGCCGCTCCAAGTAGCCGGGAACGTCCTCGCCCGAGCCGTACGCGTGCGAGAACCGCCCCCACGGCACCCGGTCGTAGGCGAAGCCGTCTTTGACGTCCCTCGGCATCCCCGCGATCACCACACGCACATCCAGCTCGGTCCCCTCGTACACCTCGACTCCGTGCACACGCACCCGCTCGAAATCGAACACGAGATCCTCGGACGTCACGGTCGCCTCCCACGGCTGTCACCGGCCGAAAGATTCCTGCCTACCAGCGGACACCGACACCACGAACGAACAGCCGAACACGGGATTGCCGTCCGGTGCCCGGATCCTCCCCGAGGGTGTGCGCGGAACGGCAGCGCGGCCGGGGTCGACGGCGTCCTGAGGGCGGTCGGAACGAGCGGGGACGGCCGGGGACGGGTGACAGAGGCCGATCTGTGGCCCGTGCGCGGCCCGGCGGGCTCGAGGATCTCCGGTGCGGCGGTGAACCTGTACTACGACGAGTCGATCGGGCCGGCCGCGATCGCGATCGACGCCCGGCGGGCCCGCAGGTGCACCTCGACGACATCCCCCTGGTCGGCCGGACGCCGTCCCGCCTGGAGGACGCCTTCTGCGACCACCTCACCGCACGCGGCCACCGGGTGCGGTAGTCCCGGGACGTCGACCCGTGCGCATCCGAAATCGGCGTCGTGGTCCGTGTCCAACGCGCCGGCGACCACGTCCTCACCCGCCCCGTCCTCCTCGCCCGGAAATGGGCCACCAACTTGCTGGGACACCCGGGAAGGCCTCGTCCCCCGCAACGAATGGCGCACCTTCGCCTGCTGAACCCGATGCCCCGGCAAATCGACCCTTGTCCGCCGGGCCCGCACCACTACCCGGAAGCGCTGCGGCGGCCGGCGACGGGAGGGCGGCCAGGGGTTCAGTGTGAGTCGTGGTCGGAGAGCGCTGCCGCCAGGAGGGTTCGCCAGCGTCGGGCCCCGGGCCCGCGCGTTCCCCGGAGGAAGGGCGGGACGTCGAGCGGGTTCTCCCGGTCCGCCAGGAGGAGACGGCACAGGAACTCGACCATGCCGCAGTCGTAGACGCGCCATTCGCGGCCCCGGTCCCCCACGAGCGTCCTCCACGCCTCGGGATCCGGGCCGTCCACGAGCCACCCCACAGTGTCGCCGCCCCCCGTCGCGCCCCAGGGCCGAAAGCCGCAGCCCCGCGTGACCAGGTCGGGCGGGCCGGTCCTTTCCCATACGTCGCGCAAGCCCTCGGTGGCCGTCTCCACCGTGCCCGCAGGAAACGCTGGCGACCACGCCCCCTCCGGAGCCGAGACACCGAGCCACTCCCCGATCTCCACGCACCCGTACACACGCACAAAAGCCACGTAGTCCCCCGGGTACGCCTCCTCGCCGGCGACACCGGGACGGGCAACGAACGTCTCGCCCGACCCCGGCTCCGGCGGCATCAACGACACGAGCACCCCGAACCAATCACGACCTTCGGCCACGGCCGCCCCCTTCTTCTGCTCGTCCCGCGCCACCGTCCCACACACCACCCACAACGCGACGACGGCCCGCGGCGACCTCACGCGGGCGGGTGGACCCGGCCGCGCCAGGCGACGGTGTCGAGGGAGTCCATCAACCTTTCACCCCCCACCTGTTGTCTATTCAAACTAGCCATGATTGGCTAGCCCGAATAGACAAGGATTGAGGGCCGCCACTTCGCGCTCGCCGCGCGCCCCGCGTTCCCGAGAGGATCGACCGCATGTCCACGGACGCCCTGTTCGACCAGCCCGACGTCACCGACGTCGACCCCGAGGGCCCGGCCCCCATCCCCTCGTACACCGGATACGCCACCCGCGTCGGCAACACGTGGGTCGTCGAGATCGGGGATCTCCCCGACGGCCGAACCGCCACCGCCCGGGGCCGAACCTGGCGCGAGGCGAAAACGGCGACCGGAACCGCCGTCGGCGAACACCTGCCGGCCGGGCACGGCGGGTTCGGCGTCCATCTCGCCCCCGCCGACCCCGACGCCGACGCCGCGATCATCGCCCTGATCGAGGCACGCATCGCGCTCGTGTACGCCGAACAGGCCGTACGCGACGCCGCACGCCACGCCGCACGCACCCTCATCGACCAGGGATGGAACAACCGCGACACCGGCGCCGCCCTGGGCCTGTCCCACCAACGCGTCTCCCAGATCGCCCCCCGCGGCGCGTGACCCCACCCTCCGATGTTCGAACGGCCCGATCGCCTAACGCGGAGACCCCGATGCGCCGTCCCACCCACCCCTCGACCCGCCCCACTCGCGCCGGCGTCGCCGCGCTGCGCCCGCACCAACGCGACGCGCTCGCCGCGATCGTCCGCGAACTGGAGAACCCCGACCCCGAGGCGGTCGGCAGCGCGCCCCACGGCGGGCGCCGGGCCACCGCGGTGATGGCCTGCGGGACCGGGAAGACGTGGGTGGCGGCCGGGGCGGCCGCGACGCCGGCCGCGCGCGGGCGGGTACTGGTCCTGGTGCCGACCCTCGACCTCCTCGTGCAGACCGTGACCGCCTGGCAACGGGCCGGGCGCACCGGCGGCGTCCAGGTGGCGGTGTGCTCGCTCGGCGGCGACGCGGCGTTGGCCGCCGCGGGGGTGCGGGCGACCACCAGCGCACCGCGACTCGCCCTGTGGACGGGGCGGTCGAGGGGCCGGTGACGGTGTACGCCACCTACCAGTCGCTGGAGACGATCCTCGCCGCCCACCGGGGCATGGTCGGGCTGCGCCTTCCCCCATGGCAGCTGGTGGTCGTGGACGAGGGACACCGCTCCAGCGGACGGCTCGGCCGCCCCTGGACCGCCGTGCACGACGACCGGGTCCTGGCCGCGCTGGGGCGGCTGTATCTGACCGCGACACCGCGGGTGTGGGAGCCGGCCGACGTCAGCGCCTACGGCGAGGGCACCGGCCGCGGCGACACCGGGCAACTGCCCCTCGACGCCGACGACGACGTCTGGGACGACCCCGACACCACCGCAACCGACGGCCTCGAGAACGACGAGCCCGACCGGGACGACCGGGACGACGAGGACGAGGACTTCGACAACCGGAACGACCCCGAAGTCGAGGACGACGACGGTGCGCGGCCGGCGCGGATACGTGGGGGACGCCCGATCCACTCGTCGATGCCCGCCCGCACGGTCGCGTCCATGGACGACGAGGCGATCTACGGCCCCACCGTCCACCGCCTGGAACTCGCGGCCGGGTGCCGTCTCGGGCTGCTCGCCAGGCCGCGCATCGTGGTCGTCGACGTCGCCGACCCCACCGTCCAGGACCTGGCCGAGACAAGCGGTGTCAACCTCAACCGGGGCCCGGGTCGGCGCAGCCTCGAGGAAGTCGAGGAGTACCGGGCCGCGCGCCTGTCCGCACTGCAGGCGGCGGTGTTGCGGGTAACGGCGGATCTGCGGTTGAACACGGTGATCGCCTATCACGCGCGGACCGCCGAGGCCCAGGTGTGCGCACAGACCCTGCCCGATGTCGCGAAGCGGCTGCACGACAGCGAACCGGAAACGTATCCGGAGCGGGTGTGGGCGGACTGGCTGTGCGGGGAGCACGAGGCGGAGCATCGGCGGCGGGTGCTGGGCGAGTTCGCCGCCCACACCGACCGCGAACCCCCCGCCCTGTTCGAACTCCCCACGACGGGTGCGGCGATGACGCGGCGCGCGGTGTTGTCGAACGTGCGGGTGTTGGCCGAGGGCGTGGATCTGCGCGCGGATGCGGTCGCGTTCATGGACCCCAAGCTGAGCGTGATCGAGATCGTCCAGGCCATCGGCCGCGTCCTGCGCCAGGAACCCCACGAGGGCCGCGACGCCACCATCATCGTGCCCGTCTTCCTCGCCGCCGACGAGAAACCGGACGACATGCTCGTCTCCGACTCATACCACTTCCTCGTCCGCGTCCTGCACGCCCTCGCCGCCCACGACAGCCGCGTCCTCGACATGCTCGCCACCCCCGCCCCCAGCGGCAAACGCCACCGACTCGTCGCCCTCTCCGACACGGAAGACGACACCGAGAACGAAGGCGACGACACCCCGGCAGCCGAGAACAACGACACCGAGACCGCCGACGAGGGCCCCGAAGGCGACGGTGTGGGCGACGACGTCGAGGAGCGGTTCCTCGTACGGTTCATGACCGAACACGACCCCGCGCTTCTCGCCGAGTTCGTACGGCTGCGTGTCATCGACCCCGAACGCCGGGACTGGCGCCGCGGCTACCTCGCCGCCCGACGCTGGCACGCGACCCACGGCGACCTGCGCGTGCCGCTCGAGGCGATCGACTACGACATCGAGAACGGCACCAGCCACCCCGTGGGGGCGTGGATCAGCGAACAACGCAGGGCGTGGTCGGTCGGGGCGATCGGCCGGCGGCGGATCGAGATGCTCGAGGCGCTGGGGATGGTGTGGAGCGTCGACGACGCCGCGTTCGAGGACGGACTCGCCATGTGCCGGGCGTACTTCGCCATCCATGGACACCTCGCCGCACCCAAGACCGCCACCGTCAACAACCACCCCGTCGGACAATTCCTCGCCAACTGCCGCCGCCCCCTCGAAACCCGCAAGAACCCCGCACGCTGGGCCCGGCGGTGGGAACGCCTGGCCGAGATCGACCCCGACTGGAACCCCACCGGACGCCAGGACCCCGCCCGGCGGTGGTCCCTGGAATGGCAACGCATACTCGCCTCGGTACGACTGCACCTCAAGGCGGGCGGAAGCCTCGACGAACTCGTGCCCGGACACACCATCGACGGCGAGGACGTCGGCGCCTGGCTGCAGCGGCAACGGCGCGGCGGGGCGAGCCTGACGCCGGCGCAGCGGGAGGCCTTGGCCGGGGTGGGTGTCGAGGTGATCGCGGAGGAGGCCGAAGGGCGTCCGGAGCCGATGCGGGCCGTGGACCGGTGGGCGCTGACCCTGGCCGCCGCAGCCGCGTTCCGCGAGCGGGAAGGGCATCTGAGCGTGCCGCGCAGACACGTCGAGACCGTCGAGGCGGGTGGTGAGGTTCGCGCGGTGAAGTTGGGTGTGGCGATCGCCAACGCACGCCAACGACAGGCTTCCTGGGCGCGGGAGCGGGTCGAGGCGCTCACCGCGCTCGGGATGCGGTGGACGTAGGGGAGGGTGTTCTGGCGGGGTTTGTGAGTTCTTGTGGATGTGCCGGCGACGGATGCGTTTCGTCCTGGTCGGCCCCGACCCTCGTGTCGGCGTTCACCTGTATGTCCCAGGGAGGTACAGCCGAACGTGCTCTCTGCGTGTTCGCCGTTCGGTCCGGCTGGTGGGGGTGGGATGTCCGGGCGAAAACGAGGGGCGGGGTGAGCGGGAAGTGGGGCACACTTCGCCCGTGATCACCATGCGACCGGTGCTGAGGGTGGATGTCCACGACGGCGACTTCGCCTTCTGGCCGGTTGCCGAGACGAAGTCCTTCGGCCACCTTGCTCTCGGTGGTGGACTCTCGCTCGCCGAGGTCGGGACGGCCATGATGCGCATCGTCGGCTGCAACGACATCGGCCCCGACCCCGGGGAGGGCTTCCCGCTCCCGCCGGCCGACCCGCTCGGATCCTTCCTGCACGGAATACTGACCTCCGAGGAACCCATCGCGGGGGGCGGCCTGCTCGTCGTGGACACCTCCACGGGAGTCGTGATGGCGCCCGGCTGCTGCTGCGGCCTGGAGGATTGGCGCGAATGGCGGGACGTCGTCGACGGCGGCGACCCGCCCTGGCTCGGCCACGATCCGCAACCGACCGTCGAACGGCTCGGCGACACCATCCGGCTCACCCTCGACTCCGGGAAGAGCGACGGCCCGGTGATCGAGCTGCCCGCCTGCGAACTCGGCCGACTCCTGGAGGGCGTCGATCGTGACCTCTGCGACTTCGTCGTCCTGGCGGCCGACTGGGCGTCCCGCCAGGTGCCCGACCACGCCGCCCCTTTGGTGGCCGCCCTCTCCCGCCTGTTCGATCTGCCGTCGCCGACCGGGCCGCAGCAACGGTAGAGCCGGAAGCCGGTTCCGCCGACCGGGCCGTGGGCAAACAGCCACCGGCCCGCCGTGAGCACGTTCGTGTACCCGGTTGGGCATTGGCGAGTACGCCGACACTTCGTGCTGTCACCGATGTGAGCCCGCCGCGACATCCTCGACTGAACCGCGCACGTCACGGCGCAGCCGCCGGCTGATCGACGCGAAGGAGCGCGGCGAGAGCAACCGACCGACGACGGCGTTCGTCCCACGTTCCGGTGAATCCAATACGTCGGGGGCCGGGTTGGTGTAAGGGTGGGCGGGTGCCCTTCGCGGGGTCCACACATACTCGCCTCGTGGCGTGCCGTGCGGGCCGTGCCTCGCGCAGGTCGACGGGGAAGGGCTCCGGCTGCGGCAACGCGCGGCCGGAGCCTTTCTCGTTCGTCGCGCGGGCGATCCGGTGGAGGGGGACACCGTCTCGCCCGTGGACGGGCTCAGATCGTGGAGGACCACACGCGAGGCCAGTTCACGATGGGCGACTACGCGTTGGAGATCGAGCCGTTGCGCGGCCGGTGGCGGGGAGCAAAGCGACGAGTTGTTCACGGTCAAGCAGTCGTTGTTCCGCCTGGCCGAGGACATCGGCCTGTCGTATTCCTCGCTGAAGAGCTCCCGGTGGACGGCCGGGCTGGCCGAAGGACCGCCGGCAGAGCGGGGTTTCCTTCACCGTTCACAAGGTTCTGGGCAGGGTCGCCGACGAGCGGGAGCGGTTCGCCGCGATTCTCACCCCGCCGGAGGGCAGGGCTCGTTGGACCGTGGACGGGGCCAAGCGCCGAGTGGGCTGGACGGTCGAACACCCGGTCACCCCGCAGGAGAACGTCAGCGCGATCCACACCCTCGCCCGCGACGAGAACGTCGCCGCGGCCGTCACCACCGATTTCCTGCGGCGGCCGACGGTGGTCGCGCAGGTCAAGCGGGAGGACAGGGTCCGGGTGGTCGAGGAGTTGACGCGTGACGACCACGTGGCCGCCCAGGTGACCACCGGTCTGTTGCGGCGCCCCGATGTCGCCTTCCGGGCGATGAGGGACGATTATCCGGACTACCGTCGGGCCGCTTGAGTTCAACCGATGGTGTGTTTCTCTGGCTCGATGGTGCGGACCTGGAGGACGGGGTCCGGTTCGGCGACGAGAGTCTTGGTTGCGGTTGCGACGAGAGGGGCCGGCGCCGAGCCGCTCTGCAGCGCAGTGACGTATTCGATGGCCTCTGCGTGAGAAAGCGCAGGGACTTTCTGCCGCAGCACGTGCATAGCGAAGATCCGCCCGCGAGTTGATGCTGTCCGGCGTACCTCGTCGTGCAGGTCGTCCACCGCCGTTCGTGTTGACATCTTGCGGATGCGGGTCCGGTAGTCCGATTCCCACGCGCCGGTGACTGCGGACACCACCCCGATCGAGTGCAGCCCTCCGTCAACGCGATCGACGAGAAACGGGCCATTGCCCGCCAGCATCTGAGACCGGTCGCCGGTCCGCACATACTCCGCGGATTGGTAGGAGACGATCCATACGAGTTCGTGCGCCTCAACGTGGGTCACCACCGGCGGTTGCCTGGGCGACTCACGCTCCAACAGTGCTTCCACCAGCCCGATGGCGAACGTGCGGTCGATCATTCACGCATGATCTCTCCACCGGCGAGGGAACGACCAGCGGTTTTCATCATCGTCTCGGGCCGGAGTGCGGCCCCGTGATCACGGGCATGCCGAGGTCGATGGGACTGTGGCGAAGAAAATCAACGGCCGCAAGCGACACGCGGCGAAGGAAGTGCTGTTCAGACTGCGGCTGATGCACCCCGAGATCGACATCGTCTGGGCGGACTCCGCTTATGCCGGACAACTGGTGACCTGGGCGAAGGAGCGCCTGAACCTGACCCTCAAGACCGTGAGCCGGCCCAAGGACGCCATCGGGTTCGTCGTCCTGCCCCGCCGTTGGGTGGTCGAACGCTCGCTCGCCCGGGTCATGCACGCCCGCCGACATGCCCGGGACTACGAACGGCTCATCCAGCACTCGGAATCACTGATCACCTGGGCCTCGATCACGCTCATGACCAGGCGCATCACCCGCAGACAATCACAGCGGACGAACCAGCCGGCAACCCGCGAGAACGACAGAGACTGACGTTCATCCGGAACAACGGCCCCAAGATCCCGCCACGATTGACTCCCACTCTCCCGGAACACACCTGTCGCGAGTGCGTCGACGTCGCCCTCCCAGGCGTGCGTTCACGGGTTTGTGGTGGCGTCGATGATGTTCGGGTCGGAGGCCGGGCGCAGTTGGGCGGGTCGGAACTCGCCGGGTCCGGGTGTGGTGTAGCCCAGGGCCACGACCCGAAGGCGGGTCCCGGCCGGATACCAGCCGTCCGTGTCCCGCCACACCGGCTCCGCGTACTCCGGCTCCAGCAGAAGTCCGCGCAGGTCGGCGCGAGCCGGTCGACCAACTTCGCTGCGACGGGTCACCTGTGAGCTTGCTCCGCTTTGACGGACACCTTCGTTGTGGTGGTCAGGCTGCGAGTGCGGCTTCGTATTCGACGGGTGTGCGGTAGCCGAGGCTGCTGTGCAGCCTGCGGATGTTGTACCAGCCTTCGATCCACTCGAAGACCTCGGCGTGAGCGGCGGCCCGTGTCGGCCAGGGCCGATCGGCCCTGAGGTCGCTTTTGAGGGTGGCGAAGAACGACTCGGCGAGCGCGTTGTCCCAGCACTGGCCGGTCCTTCCGACCGACAGTCGGATCCCGAACTCGCCGGCCAGAAGCGCGAGTTCGCGACTGGTGTATTGGCAGCCGCGATCGGAATGAAAGATCGTTCCCCGCTGCGGGCGCTGTCTGTGAACGGCGTCGCGCAGAGCGTCGGCGACCAGGCTGGTGCGCAGGTGGTCGGCGGTTGCCCAGCCGACGACCTTGCGGGTGGCGATGTCGATGACGGTGGCCAGGAACAACCAGCCCTGTTCGGTCGCCAGGTACGTGATGTCGCCGCACCATCGTGCTCCGGACACGGACGGGCCGGGCGTGAAGTCCCGCCCGATCAGGTCCGGGCGGTTCGCGGCGTGCGGGTCCGCGACGGTGGTGCGGTGCCCGCGTCTGCGATGTCGGCCGGCCAGTCCGGCCCGGCGCATGAGCCGGGCGGTGCGGCGGCGCCCGACGCGGGTGCCGCCGCGGACCAGGACCGCGTGGATGCGCGGGGCGCCGTAGCTGCCGCGTGATGCGCGGTGGGCCTGCGTGATCTGCTCGGTCAGCTCCGCATCGCGCACGGCGCGAGGGCTCGGCGCCGCGGTGCGGCGGTGGTAGTAGGCGGCTCGGGAGACCTTGAGGAGTTCACAGGCGCGCTTGACACTGTGACCTGCACGTTTCTCCGCCTCGATGAACGGGTGCACCGTCACCGGGTCTCCTTGATGCTTCTATGTCAAGCCGCGCAAGGCTGTTCGATGTCGTGGAGCCGGGAGCGGGCGACCTCGTCGGTCAGCAGAGCGCGATAGACCCGGTCGGAGATGCGCCGCCGCAGGAGTCGGAGAGCTTCCTTGGGGGTCTTGCCGGCCGCGAGCTGCCTCGCGTAGTAGACGGCGCCCTCGCCGTCGCCCCGGGTCTGGGTGACGGCGGCCATGTGCAGGGCGGTGTTGATGGTGCGGTTGCCGCCGCGGTTGAGCCGAACCCGAACCTTGTTGGAGGACCAGACCGGGATGGGAGCGGTGCCGTTGAAGCGTGCAAACGCATCCTTGGACCGGAACCGGGCGGCGCCTGCGGTCTCTCCCAGAATCATCGCCGCACCCAGCACTCCACACCCCGGCACGGTCAGGAGCTCCGGAGCCAACTCCCGTACCAGTGAACGGAGTTGCGACTCGATGTGATTGATGCGGACGGTGAGGAGCCTGCAGTCGTGGACCAGTTCCAGGGCGATCTCGGCCACCACGCCGGCCCGGCCCGTCAAGTGTTCCTCCAGGGCGTCCAGGACACACAACCGACGCAGGCCCCGGGAGGGCACGGACAGTTCGGGGTCGAGTTCGTGCAGCATCCAACGCAGCTTGTTCGCGGTGGCCGTGCGTCGGCGGACCAGTGTCCTGCGGTGGTCCACCCGGAGCTTGACCTCGCGTGTCGGGCCGTCGAGTTCGGCCCTGGGGAGGTTCGGCTCGCGCAGTGCGACGCGGGCGACGGCCTCGGCGTCGATCGGGTCGGACTTGCCGCGCTCGCGTGCGGAACGGCGGGCGCCGGCCATCAGCCGGGTGTGCACGCGGACCACGGCGTGGCCCGCCATCAGCAGGTCGGCTTCGAAACGCCTGGTCAGGTGCCTGCAGTCCTCCACGGCGAGCAGGGCCCGGTCGAACTGCCTCAGCCAGTCGCAGGCTCGCGTGTGCCCCGTGGGCGTCGCGTCGACGGTGACCTGGGCCAGGCGTCGGCCGACCTGGTCCACCGCGACGAGGGTGTGGGTCTTCTTGTGGGAGTCGATGCCGACCGCGATCACAGGTCGCCTCCGGTGGGATGCACAAACGCGCGGGCAGGGCGGTCGTTCTCCACGGGGGCACGCCTCAAATCGGGCAAGCGGGCACGCTTCTATCAGGCCACACCGCAGAGATCGCCGGACCGGCGGGGCGGCACATCAAGGACAAGCCACCAAGATGCGGGGCAGCGAAAAAACGAGCCAACCCCGCCGGCGCCTGCCACTCTTGCACCGCTACCCGGCCGATGTCCTCAACTTTGGCATTGACGCGAAGAAAGCCGTGGCCCGCTTGAGGACTTCCACGTCCTGGCGCAACCGCTGATTCTCCCGCCGCAACGCGGCCAACTCCTCGCGTTCGCCGCTGGTCAGACCCTCACGCTCCCCGGCGTCGACCTCGGCTCGCACGACCCAGTCGCGCACCGCGGTCTCGGTCAGATCGAAATCCTTCGCGACCTGACCGACCGAACGATCACCGCGCCGACACAGCTCGACGATCTCGGCCTTGAACTCCGACGTGAACGAGCGGCGAGGCCGAGGCTTCTTCTTCCCCATGCGCTCCATGATGGACATCCTCCCAAGAGGGGCAAACCCCTCAGACAGGGTGTCCGTCAAACCGACTGCTCTGAGTTTGCTGGAGTCCTTGAAGCCGGGTTATGGTGCCCGGCGTAAAGGAGCACCACAAGCTATGCCAGCACCACGTAAATACCCCGATGAGCTGCGGGAACGGGCGATCCGGGAGGTACGTACCTCCGGGCGTCCGGTCGCGCATGTCGCCCGGGACCTGGGCATCCACAAGGAGGCCCTGCGGAACTGGGTTCGCCAGGCCGAGGCCGACGCCGGGGAGCGGACCGACCGCCTGACCACCGCCGAGTCGGAGGAACTGAGGCAACTCCGCAGGGAGAACGCCGAGTTGCGGCGGGCCAACGAGATCCTGAAGGCCGCCTCAATGCCGCTCAGTTACGCACATATGCGTGTGCCGTCGCCGGTGATGGTGTCGTTGTAGGACGACGGGTTCCCGGGGGACGGTATGAGGAT
>NZ_JBVHLU010000099.1:10261-39349 GCF_055558835.1 Embleya sp. NPDC025285 | reverse complement strand
GCGGGCGGATCGGCGCGGTTCGCCGATCCGCCCGCCGCCGGGTCAGTCGTCCAACAGGTCCCGCAGCAACTCCACGGTGAGCGGCTCCGGTTCCGCGCCCAGGCCGGCCAGCAATCCGTCCAACCGGTCGACGTAGTAGTCCAACTCGGCACGATCGCCGGTTATGTGCGTCGCCCGGAACATCGTGCGGTAGAGCATCTGCGACTCCGGGCACACCACCAGGCCGACCGAGCAGGCCCGCTTGGCGGCCTGCGGGTCGTGGTTGTCCAGGTGGTAGTCCGCCAGTCGGGCAGCCACGTCCACGATCTCGGCGATCATCTGCTGACGGAACGGCTCGGCCCAGACGTAGCGGCGCGGGCCCACCCCGTCGAACGGCGCGTCGCGCACTATGTCCAGCGCCCTCGCGTAGTCCATCGCCACCTCGTGGTTCCCGTACAGGCCGGGCGCCACCAACTCACGGAAGCGGAACCAGTCGCACGCGAAGCCCGGCCCGAAGGCATAGCCCCCGCCGCCGACCGCCGCCGGCAGGTGGCTTGTACCGTCCTGTCCGATGCCCACCCAGCGGCGCAGTTGGCTGATCGCCGAGTTGCGCGCGGTGGCGGTGACCCCCAGCGGCCACACGGCGGCGTCGAGTTCGGTCAGCGGACGGCCCGGGTGCAGCGCGATCCACGCGCCGAGTTCGGTGAGCCGTGCGCGTCGGCCGTGCTCGACCTCCTCGCCCACACCGATCAGATCGACCTGACCCAGGATCCGAATCTCCGGGTAGGTCGGCGCGAAGCCCTCCGAGGCCAGGCCCGGCGCGACCGGCGCCTCGGCCGGGAGCGCGGCGACCGGCGGCGCGACGTCCCACGTCGAACCCACCTCCGGGGCGTCCACCACGGCGGCCTCCGCCTCCGGCGCGACCACCAGGAACATCCCGGAGTCCTCGGCGGTCAGCCCCTCCTGGACGGTCGGGCCCTCCTGAACGGCCAGGCCCTCCTGGACCTGGCCCGGCGCACCCCAGTACTCGGCCGACGGCATCTCGACGCCGCCCGCGGGGGCATCCACCGTCGGGGGCACCGCGCGTGTCCGCTCGGCCGGCGCCGGAGCGGTCCGTCCGCGCTCGCCGCCCTGCATCAGGTCGACCTCGTCGTCCGGGCCCAGGACCTGGACCCCGGGGCCGGTGAGCACGTCGGCCCGAACGCCGCCGTGTCCGTTGGCGGCATGGGCCGGGTAGGCCGCGAAGGCGCCCTCCGGGGCCTCCTCGACATCCCACGGCACGGCTTGTTCTCCAGTGCTGGTCCGAGCCTCGATCGGCACTGCTGTTCCCTCGTCCGGGGCCTCTGCGGCCGCCACCGAGTCGGCCGGTGGTCCGGCATCCCCGGCGGATGCGTAGGGGTGATCCTCGGGATCGTCCACCCCTTCGAGTCCTATTTCGTCGTGTCCGGTGTCCTCGGGCGTCCGCTCGTCGACCAACGGGTCGTGCGCGTCGCGGCGTTCCGAAAACACAGGCGCTCCGAAAACCGGTTCGCCGAGTGTCGCGTCCGCCGGGTCCGCCGCCTCGGACACCGGAGTCCCGAGCGCGGCCACCTCGAATTCCATCGTCCCCGAAGCCGATTCCTGCCGGTCCGGCATGGCGTCGACGGCCTCCTGGGCGTTCGGTTCGGCGTACACCGACCCGGTACGGACCGACCCCTCGACGGCCGGCTCCTCGAAGGATGGCGCCACGGGCGCTTCGCCGCCATATGGCGGATGCGCGTACGGCGGTTCCACATAGGGCGGTTCGGCATATGACTGATCCGCGTACCCGGGCTCCGAGTCGGTCGATTCCCCGGCGCGCACGTCGGCCGCCGCCTTTGCTTCCTGCGCGGATTGCGGGTACGCCGCCGGCTCTGCCGGGTCGGTGCCGTCCGGACCGACCACCGGCGGCTGGAACAACTCCGGTTCGTAGGGGCGCTCGACCTCGTCGGGGGACTGCGCGTCGTACTCGTGCGGGTCCTCGGGCAGCCAGGGCAACGGCAGCGAACCGGTGTCCTCGGTCGATCCGAGCCGTCGTTCGATCCGCTCCGGAGGTGCCAACGGCCCACCGGGGAGCGGATATACGGCCGTGCCCCAGGATCCGGGACCCGAGCCCGCACCCGAGCCCGAACCGGCCCGCCCATCCCGACCCGACCCGCCCGTGGGTCGTCCGGGTGCGGCGAACGCCCGCTCGTCCGGCTCCGGATCGGTGGGATCCGGCTGGTAGTAGCCGGGTACCGGATCGGCCCCGGCATCGGCCTCGGTCGCGACGCCGCCGCCCACCCGGGCCGGCCGCTCCATGCCGCCGACCGCGGACCACGCGGCCGTGGACATGCTGCCGCCGACGGACGCGGCCCCCGCGTGTGCCGGTTCCGGCTCGCGTGCGGGACGCCGAACCGGGATCAACGGCTCTTCGGCGGGCACGCCGTCCAGATCCTTGGAGACAGTGAACATGCTCACCAGGGCCTGGTATTGCGGGTCTTCGAGCCGCTGCACGTGTACGTCCGTGTTGATCCGACTCGGCGTCACCACACCGGGGATCGTGGGCAGCCGGGTCACACCGAGCCCACTGAGCCAGGGCTCGGCGTGGATCGGCGCGATGATCGCGGCGGCCGCGCGCGGATAGGTGTTGGTCAACCGCTGGATGTGCGGGACGTGCGCCTCGGTCAGCGGCTCCAGGGACAGCACGATCTCCGGCGGCCAAGTGTCGGGCAGGATGCCCTTGGTACGGGCCTGGCGCGGCGAGGTGAGTTTGGCGTCGTCGAGCAGGCCGACCACCTCGTCGGACCAGGTCGCCAGGCGGCCCAGCGCCTCGTCCAGCGAGTAGGCGTAGCGCAGTTGTTGCCGACCCTCACGCTCCACGTCACGCAGTTCGCGACCGAAGCCGACCACGGTCACGCACAGGTCGTCGCTCCACACGTTGGAGAGCAGTTCGACCGCCAGCGCGCGCAGCACCGCGAGGTTGTCCTCGCCCGAGCCATCGGTCAGTCCGACCACGCCGAGCGATTCGAGGTCCACCAGCAGTTGCCTGCCGTCGTCGGTTTCGCCGAGCACGGCGAGCGCGGGGTAGGGCGCCGGGACGTTGGCCGCCGCGCTGCTGTGCAGCAACTCGGCGTCCGCCGGGCAGGTCCAGTGCATGTGGTCGCCGTGTACCGCCTCGAACGGATACAGCGGCGGTGACGGCGCGGCCAGGTGCAGTTCGAGTTGACGGTCGGTCAGCTGCACCGAGTCGATCAACGGCAGGGTGCGTCCGGTGTCCGACATCCGCGCGCACAACGTGCGGAGCGTGCGGTCGAACAGGTCGAGCGCGTCCGGGGTTTCGGTGGCGCGCAGTTGTTGTTCGAGGTCGGCGGCCTCCGGCGCCGGCATCGCGATCCGCCGGCCGTCCCGACGCACCGACTGCTGTAGTCGACGGCGCACCAGCAACGCGCCCAGCACCGCCGCGGCGCCCACCGCGCCCAACGCGATGGCGCCGACCGGCAGCGAACGCTCGTCTCCACCCGGGCTTGGCGCCTCGGCACGGCTCCCGGTGGGATTGGTGTTCTCCGCGTTCTGCTTCGGCGTCGGCGCCTGGCTCGGCTTGGCGGGAGCGCTCGGCACCGTGATCGGGTCCTGCTTGGCGATCTGCGGCGGGGTTTCGACGAACGGCTTCTGCTGCTGTTGCGGGTGTTGTTGCTGTTGTGGCGCCTGCTGTTGCGGAGCTTGTTGTTGCGGAGCTTGCTGTTGCTGCGGCGCCTGCTGCTGAGGTGGTGCCTGCTGCGGCGGTTGTTGCTGTGGAGGCTGTTGCTGTGGAGGCTGTTGCTGGGGTGCCTGCGGCTGCTGGGCCTCGGTGCCTCCACCACCCGGGATGGACAGCGTCCAGCCGGGCTCGATCGCGTTCGGGTCGGTCAGGGCCGAACCGGTCGGCTGCGGCTTGTCCTTGTTCGCGGCGAAGATCTCGGGATAGCGGTCGCCGTCGCCCAGCAGTTCCTCGGCGATGTCCGACAACGTGTCGCCCGGCTTGACCGTGACCGTCTGCGGCAGCGCCTTCCGGTCGTCGCGCCGGTCCCCGGGTCCGTTGTCCGGCGCGTGCGCGGACTTGACCTCGGCGGGCGGCGCCGCGTTCGCGGGCAGCGTCAGCACCCAGCCCTCCTCGACATAGTCCGCCGAGTCGAACTTCTGCCCGTTGGCCATCACCTTGCCGTCGTTGAGCTTGGCGATCTCCGTCCAGCGTTTGCCGTCGCCCAGCCGCTCCTCGGCGATCGTCCACAACGAGTCGCCGCGCTGCACGGTGTGCGTGGGTCCGGCGCTCGTCCCGGGATCCTGTACCCGGACCGGGATCTCCTGCTCGACAGTGCGGCTCGGCGCGCTCGCGACACGCTCCGACGGATGCGGAGCCGCCTGTGCCTCGCCGGCCGCCAACGCGGTACCGGTGGGCAGCAGCAACATGATGCCGCCGATCAGCGCGCCGGCCGCCTTCTGGCTCCAGCCCAGACCGCGAATCCGCGGCGCGGACAACCCCCGTACCTGCGCCGGGATTTCCACCACGACGGAAATCGCGAAGCACAACCACGCGATCCACGCGATGATCGCGAGCGCGGCGATGAAGCCGCTCCCGTCGTCGGGCTCGGTGAGGATCTTGGTGACCTCGTCCAGTCCCGGCAGGCGGTGCGGCAACAACGTCGTGGTGGCCACGACGAGCAGCGCGGGCAGGCCGACCAGCAACGCGAGCAGGACGACGAGGCTGAGCAGGCCGCGTGCGAAGTCGAAGAGGAAGCGGCCGAGTCCACGGCGTCGGCCGCGGTCGTCGCGGCTGCGAGCGTGCGCCCGGGTACCGGGACCGGAGCCGGGACGAGGGCCTTGGGTAACGGTCACGGTGCGTCCTCCGGGGCTTGGATCCCATGGACGAGCCCGGCACGGGCATGGCCTCTGACGGTGACGGTGGAGACGCCGAAGAAGGCGGCCACCTTGGTCTTGTAGTGGAGCGTCACCCAGACGTCGACGTTGCGGCCGTCGGGTGTCACGGTGACGATGGCACCGGGATCGATGGACGCGAGGTAGTTGCGCGCCTCGCGCTTGGCGTCCTCGCTCGGCACCACGATCGCGGTGCCCGGAATGGCCTTGGTGGGGTCGATTGCCTGCCCTGCGGCGCGGGCGGCCTCCTGCGCGAACGCGTCGGCCCTGGAATCCGTACGCAGCTTGCCGCCGCCGTCCAGGACCAGCCCGACAAGCAGGATGATCACGGCCATCATGATCGCGAGCATGATGGCCAACGAGCCCCGGTCCCGGGGGCCGCCGGTGACGCCCTCGGCGTACGCGTGAACACGCCGGCGGGTCGTCACTTCGTCCTCTCCCGGTAGGTGTCGATCACCGAGGTGAAGCTGCCCCGCATCGTCTTCGACCCGGGGATGCCGGGGAACGCGATGTCGGACAGCGACACGTTGCAGGTGACGGTGACGGTGACGGTCGCCGCCGTACCGACCGCGGCGCTGAAGCCGTCGACGTTCACGTCGACCGTGCGCCGACTCCTGGGGCAGCCGACCCCCTCCTGCCGCAGCGATCTCTCCACGGCCTCCTCCGCCAGACCCTTCGCGTCACTTCCGTCGCGCGAGATCGACGCCTCCCGCGCGCCCGCCTTCGCCGCCGCGTCCACCCCGTTGCCGGCCACCGAGATCCGCCCGAAGGCGATGACCAGACACAGGAACGCGATCAACACCGGCGCAAGTACCGCTGCCTCCAGGGCGAACGACCCCTCGTCCGCCCGCAGGCTCCCCCTGTACACCCTCGCCCCCCGGATCCTCATCGGCCCGCTGTCGTCCACCGCTCGACGACGCCGTCCGCGTGCTGCGTGATGGTCAGACTCCCGATCCCCGGCACGACCGACAACGACGTACCGCTGACGGTCACCCTGATCCGCACGTCTCCCTCGCGCTTCGGAATCACCTTCAGGTCTTTGAGCATTCCCCCGCTGAGGTCCTTCGCCACATCCCGCCCCCGCTGTTCCGCGGCCGGGATGTCGCCATTGCGACGCCGCGCCTCCTCGACGCTCTCCTTGGCGACCTGCATCGCGACCTCGCGCGCGTACCACCACAGGCAGCCCTGGATCACCGCGAGCAGGACCAGGATGAACATCGGGAAGACGATCGCCATGGTGATGGACATGCCACCACGATCCGGCCCGCCTGCCTTGCGCAGACGGCGCCGGATCGCGTCGTAGGGGTGGCCGTGTGGCACCTTGCTCACGAAGACGTGGTCCGAATCGCTAGTCGGCGTTGGGTACCGGCTCCTGGTACTTGTCGTCGGACTTCTTCAGCCCATCCTGGTATTTCTTGTACATGGTGTAGATCACCGCCGCGACGCTGACCGCGGCCACCATCAGCACCGCGACGATGATCGCCGTCTCGATGCTGACCGCTCCGTGGTCGCGCTCCTTGCGCAGCCGCCGGTAGCGGTCCACCACACCGCCCGTGACGATCAACACGAAGGCGATCGGGGCGGGGGCCAGTTTGTGTACGGCGGTCTCCACGCGATCGAGCACCGCGGGGGACGAGGAACCGATCTGCATTGCCTGTACTCCTTCCGGAGAACGGCTCGGGGTCCGAGGCTGGTTCATACCGAGAAGCTGATTCGTGCCGAGAAACTGATTCGTACCAAGAGGCTGATTCGCGCCAAGGCGCCAATTCGTACCTCGAAGCTGGTTCATACCGAGAACATCCGGGATATCGCCGGGAATCCGAGCAGGATCCCCATGATCACCACGAGCATGGTCCCGGGTACGGTGAGCCGTTCCGAGTCCGCGTTCGCCTGTTCGTGCTCGTTCGCGAGGAGTTCGACGCGCAATGACTGCGACCTGGCCCGCAACGTGCCGTACACCGCAGCACCTTCGGTACCGGCCATCTCGATGATGTCGGCCACGTCCGCGAGTTCGGGGAGGTCGAGGTCCTTGGCCAGATCGCGCAGTCCGTCCCAGGGGTCGGCGCTGCCCACCCGGGCCCGCGCCAACGCGTCCTGGATGCGGACGAACGCCCAACCGTCGCCCACCGCCGCGGCCCGCTCCAGCGCCTCGGCCGGGCCCGCGTCCCCGGCGCGGCCGAGCGCGACCAGGTCCAGATAGGCGGCGGCCGCGTGCTGGAACTCGATCCGGGCGAACTTGGCCTGGTCGCGCAGCGCGAAGTCCGGGATGAACCACATCCCCGCCGCCACCGCCAGGGACAGGAACAGCGGCACGTAGAAGGCCACTCCGATACCTGTTGCCACCAGCACCGCGGAAAGCATCGCGGGCAGCAGCAGGCCGAGCAGGGCCAGCAACGCCTTCGTGCGCACGAACTGGGCGACCGTCTCGCCGACCAGGTCGAGTTCGCGGTGCGGCACCCGAAAGCCCGGGACCCTGCGGGCCAGCGCGACGAGTTGGTCGTCGTACTTGCTGCCGGTCTGCTCGGTGCGCCGCTTGGGCGCTCCGGAGAGCCGATGCAACGCGTTGCCCAGGTCCGGTGGCGCGGGCCACAGTTCACGCACGAGCAGCGCGACGCCCGCACCCAGCACGCAGCCGCTGACGATCATCACGGGTGGGATCACGACCACTCACCCCGCAACACGGGGGCGGTGTGCACGCCGTCCGCCTGTTGTACGTCCACGGCTTGCGCGGCCTTGACCACGCTGCGCGGGTCGGCGACCAGGAACCGTGGCTTGACCCGGTCCGTGGCCAGCGCCCGCATCCACATCAGGGTGCCGACGTAAGCCATCGCCATCAGCAGCAGGACCAGTTGCCCCATCGCCGTCCCGTACGGCTCCGCGTAGTCGCGGTTGATCACCACGACCAGCCCGGTCACCGCGAGCGTGATGTAGGTGATCCAGCGCACCGCCATCCGGGCCCCGGCCCGGTCCGCCTCGATCGCCCGACGCTGGCGCACCTCTTCGCGCACCGTCGTGGCCAGGTCCTTGAGCGCCATCGCCAAGCCGGGCCCGCGGTCCGAGGCGCGCAGGATCAGCGCCGCCGCGATCTTGTCCGCCGTGGCGTCGCCGAGGTCGGCGGCGAACGCGCGCAGCGCCTCGTCCGGACGCCACCGCGACTGCAAACGGCTGACCAGATCGCCGACTTCCTCGACGATCGGCTCCGGGCAGGTCGCCCGCGAGGTGAGGATCGCGTTCTCCAGGCCTGCGCCCAATTCGATCAGGTCGGCGATCCGCCGGGTCCACTCGGCGAGCGCGTCCAGGCGGTTGATGATGGTGCGATCGCTCTTGGTCGGCGCGAGCAGCCACGGCAGCCCGCTGAACGCGGCGATCACGAGCAGCCCGGCCACCAGGAATCCGGTGAACAACCAGACCAGGGCCGCCGCCGCGATGCCGATGCCAAGACGGACCCGGCGCGCGGTGCGCTGTCGGGCGCTCACCGGGCCCGACCGCAACCGCCTTACCGCCAACTCCAGCCGTCCGGGCGGCTTGGGCGTCGGATCGTCGTAGGTGCCGACGATGCCGACCACCAGACCGATCAGACCGCCGACCAGCAGGCATCCGCACACCGCGACCAACAGCGCGTCTCCCATGCCCGTCACCCGACCTGATGCAGCTTGAGCTGCAACGGACGCCAGCCGTGCGGCTCGTCCAACAGGTGCGGGCTGAAACCGGCCCGGATCAGGTCCGGCATGTCCGAGGGGTACATCCGGGCCACACCACGCGGATCGTCGCTGGTCGGCGCGAAGATCGTGTTCACGGCCGGGCGGCGGTGCTCGCCCATCCCGGTCACCTCCAGGACGTGCGAGACGAAACGATGCCGCTTCCCGCCGATCGCCGTCTCGTCGATCATCCGCACGAAGACGACGTAGTCGACGGCGTTCGAGGCGAGCCGGTAGGCCAGTTCGGGACTCATGTGCGCGCCGTACTCCAGGCAGAGTTCGGCGATCCGGTCGAAGATCATGTCCGGCTCGCGCACGTGCAGCGTGCACATCGAGCCGCCCTCGCCGTTGGTCATCACCCGCAACATCGGCACGATCTCGCTGGAGCGAACCTCACCGACGATCATCCGGGACAGCGACATGCGCAGTGCGGACGGGATCAGTTCGCCGATGGTCAACTCGCCCGCCGACTTGCCGTCGATGCCGCGTTCGCCGTTGCCCTCCCGGGCCTCGATCGCGACCACCTGGCGCAGGTGCCCCAACTCGTGCAGGAACAGTTCGAGTTCGGTCTCGAAGGTACCGATCCGCTCGTCCCGGGGGATCTCGTGGGACAGCGCGCGCAACAACGACGTCTTGCCCACGCCCTGGGTCCCGCAGATGATCAGGTTCTTCTTCGCGCGAACCAGCGAGCCCAGGAACGCGGCCAGGGTCCGGTCCAGCGTGCCCAGGCCGATCAGTTCGGCCAGGCGTACGTCGCGCACCCGGTGCCGACGGATCGTCACATAGGTGTGCGGGGTGACCTCGGTGATCGCCTGGAGGCGCGAGCCGTCCGGCAGCCGCAGAGCCAGCGTGGGTTGCGCGGTGGACAGGGTGCGTTCACCGCTGCCGTGCCGCCGGGCCAGGTCGCGGAGCAACTCGCGTAGTTCGTCGTCCGAGGAGGTCAGCGGCGGTACCTGCACACGCGGCCGGTCGGCGTAGTCGACCCAGACCGTGTCGTAGCCGTTGACCAGGATGTTCTCCACGGCCGGGTCGGTCAGATACGGCTCCAACGGCCCGGCCCGGAACAGCCAGTCCCACACCGCCCGGGCCATCGCCCGGTCCTCGGCGGGGGTGGTGGAGATGCCGCGCTCGCGTGCGGTGACGTCGGCCCATTCGGCGACGACCTGGGCGACGATCGCCCGGCCGCGCTGCTCGCGGTCCCCGTTGGTCATCCCGGGCGACATCTTGTCGAACTCGTGCAGTTGTTCGGCCGCGCGGTCCTTGAGTATCCGCACCACGGCCGGGTCCACCACGGGTTCGCCGGACGGGTTCCGGGGCGGCTTGACGGCCCCGGTCGTCGGGGACGGCGCGCCGGCCGGGGGACGGCGGCTGACCGTGCCGACTCCGCTCGCACTCACGCTCGCGGTCGGCGGCACGGTGAACATGCCGTCCCGGGTGTCCGGGTGCCGGACCGCGCCGTTCATGCGCGCGTGCGGGTGGGCCGGCGGAACCGGCGTTCCGTTGGCGGGCGTCGGCGGCGGGATGTGCCCGACGGCGGGGGTCAGCGAGCCCGCGCCCGCCGACCACGTGGGCGCGGGGCCCGCGTCGGGGTCGCCCGGTGCGCTGCGCTGGAAGCCCTCCGGCCAGGTACGCAACGGCGGGGCCGGCGGCGCGTAGAGCACGTCCTCGGCCTCCGGGATCCCGGGCACGACGTGCATGTGCGGGCGGTAGCCGGGCTCGGCGGGTGGTTCCGGTTCCGGTTCGGGTTTGTTGTGCGGATCCGGGTGCAGGGGCCGCGCGTTATCGAACATGACCCGCCTCCTCGCCGGCCGGCCGGTGCGCCGGTTCGGCCTCGGGTCGGACCTCGGAGTCCGCCGGTCGACGGATGTACGCGGCCGCCTGCGCCCATCCGTCGCTCGGCATGGGCGCCTCGGGCCCGGACGGCAGTTCGCCGCCGCCGCTCGGCCGGGGCGCCAACCGCATCCGGCGCTGCTCGGCCAACGCGAGGGCGGCCTCCGCCGTGCTGCGTGCGGCACGCATGAACCTCGAACGCAGGAAACGCTTTCCGGTATCGCCCTCACCGTCGGAGAGCACCCGTGCGCGCTCGGGATCGAACGGCAACAGGCCCAGGACGGGCGTCTCCAGGTGCTTGCCGATCTCCTGGCGCGAGTAGCGACCCTGCTCGATCACCACGAGGGCGATCGAATCCGAGCCGGTCCCGTGCGTGTCGAGATCGTTGCGCAGCGCGACCAGCCGCGGATGCGCCTGGGCCAGCGAGGGCAACGTCCCGCGCACGACGGGCAGTACCAGGTCGGCCCGGCGCGCGGCGATCGCCGAGGCGCCGGTGGTGCCGCGCCGGCCGAGGTCGATGATCACGTCGTGCGGGATCTGCTGGCTGCCCAGGCCGGCCGCGAGCTGCGAGATCGGATCCCACGTATAGGCCAGGCCGGAGGCCTGCGTGGGGTCGACGAGGCCGGGCAGCAACAGCCGTTCGCGGCGGCCGTCGGACAGGTCCACCAGTTGCCGGAAGAACGCGTCGACCAGGTTTCCCTGACGATGCGCCACCCCCAGTTGGTGCAGGCCGTATTCGGCCGAAACCCGCCCCTGGAGCGCACCGGCGAGAATCGAACCCCCGTCCGGATCGGCCTCGATCAGGATCACCCGACGGCCGGCCGGCAACGGCCAGGTGAGCAGGAGCGCGAGCGCGGTCGAGGTGGCACCGGGCGCGCCCGCGCCACCGGTGACCGCGACGACGGTCATGGGGCCCCTCCGGTCCTGGCCGGCGCCGCGTCCGCGTTGCCCGTGTTCAGCACGACGATGGAGAACCTGCCCTCGGACACCTGGAGAGCCAGCACGGGACCGTCCTTGGCGGGTACCGCCACGTCCAGGACGGACTTGCCGGAGCCGGAGTTCGGGTCGCCCGTACTGGAGCGGATCACCGTGGCCGCGATGGTGCTCGGTTGCGCGGGCGCGGAGTTGGCGGGGCCGCCCGCTCCGGGGAGTGCCGTCACCACCAGGATCCGGGTGCCGGGTGTGACCCGCTGCACCGGCATCCTGGTCGCGTCCACGGCGATCGGGACCAGCGTCTCACCGGGCTGGATCGCGATCCGCTCGGTGACCTGATCCGAGGTCAGCAGTGTGCCCGCGCGCAGCTCGACCGCCGCGCGTTTGCCCACGATGGCGGCCTTGGAGCCGGAGCCGATCGGACGAAGTCCCGGCGCGTCGTTGATCTCCACGACCCGCAGGTCCTCGGCGGAGATGGTCTGGCCGTAGGGCACGGTGCGGGCGACCGCGAGCACGGGCACCCGTTGGTCGCCCATCTGATAGAACGCCGCCGAGCCGAGTCCACCGGCCGCGATCAGCGCGACCGAGAGCGCGATGAGCGCCGGCCGCCGGCGTCTGGCGCCGAGGCTGCGCGTAGGCGTCACCGGCATCGCACCGGCGGCCGCGCCCTGCGACACGACGCCGTTCCCCGATGGCCGTTCCGTAGCTGCCTTCACCACCGGCTCCGCCCCCTTGCTCTGCCGGGTCCACCCAGGTTCCGCGCGGACCGTGATCCACTTCGGAGCTACCGCTCGTATCTTCCACCACACACACTGTCAGGTGAATGGTGAACCGCCCGAAAACAGCCGCCGAAGTCGATCATTCGAAGCTTTCCGGTACGACTTCCGACCACGTCAACCAGCACGATCGGGGACGCCATGTGACGAACCCGACCCCACCCAAGATCACGGGCAAGCATCTCGTTCCGGACACCGAACGGGCCCCACGATGGTCCCGAAACGAGGCGCTCCGCAAGCACTTTCGGGCAATTGTTGGCCGGCCGAGTTCTGCGCGCTCCGTGATCGCCCGAACGTGATAACGCACCGCCGGTCCGACGCTTCGAACCGTACTCGACACGCTGTGTGCGCTTGCTCGGGCCCCCTCGACGAATCCGACGAACGGGTGGAAGTGTCGCCAAGTCGCCTGGGGGCTTGGCAGGGTGGGCAGTTCGGGCTCGCGGGGTGTCGGCGGCCGGGTATGGGCCTGTCGGTCGACCTCGGGTCCTCTCCCGGACAACGGTCTCGGGTCCTGCGGCCGGACGTGGACCTCGGTTGTTGCGGGCCCTCAGCTCCTGCGGCGGACGGCCCGCACCGGGAGCCGGCCCGGACGAGGCAGCGCGCTCGTCCTGGGCCGGGACGGCTTGCCGGGAGCGGGTTCGAGATGCCAGCGGGCGCACACCGCGGCGACGGTGGTCACGATCTGGGCCAGGAACAGGTGTTCGCCGATGCACCGGTGCACACCCGCCCCGAACGGCATGTACACACCGCGCACCTGCCCGCGATAGCCGGGTTCGGTCCACCGGTCCGGGTCGAAGCACTCGGGTTGCGGGAACAGCCCGGGATCGCGGTGCAGCGCGTGGTGGCTGTACAACACGTCGCTTCCGCGCGGGATGTGATGTCCCATCACGTCCACGTCGCGATTGGCCCGGCGCACCACCAGCCACGGCGCGTACAACCGGAGCGTCTCGTCGACAACACACCTTGTATATACGAGAGCACCGATGTTCTCGGCGGTCACCGGCCCGCCAGAGAGCACCTCGTCGAGCTCCGCGTGCAGGCGTTTGCGAACGTCCTCGTGCCGGCCGATCTCGTGAAACACCCACGAAAGGGTGGCGTTGGTGTTGTCGTTGCCGGCGATCAGCATCGACACGACTTCGTCGCGCACCAGTTCGGGCGCCATGTCCATGCGGGCGAACTCGCCCAGGAGACCCTCCCCCGCGCCCGCGTCCACGGCGGAGGCGATCGCCTCGCGCAGCCGCCGGCCGGTCTCTGCGAAGCGCCGGTTGCCGGGAGTGGGCAACTGCCGGGACCACTCCGGCAACACGGTGCGGGTGAACACCTCCTGGATGAACACCGGCAACGACCGCCGCACCTCGGCCACCGCCGCGTCGGCCGCCGGGTTCTCTCCGAAGATCAACCGGCCCAGCGTGCCGAGCCCGAGTTCGCTCATCTCCCGATCGAGAGCGAGCGTGGCCCCGGGCAACCATTGCGCACTCGCCTCCTCGGCCTGGCGGCGGATCAGCTCGACGTACCCGCCGATCCGCGAGCGCTGGAACGCGGGTTGCAGGGTCCGCCGTTGGCTGCGGTGCAACGGCCCGTCCGACGCGGCCAGGCCGTCGCCGATGTGCAACCGGGCCTGCTTGAAGAAGCCGTCCCGCTCGATCGTGTCCGCGTGTTCGACCAGCACACAACGAACCAGGGCCGGGTCGTTGAGGACGTACAGCTCCTTCGGCCCGACCCGGATCCGCACGATCGGCCCGTGAGCCCGCAGCGAGGACACGAAGTCCCAGCGGTCACGCAGCAGCGCCGGGGTGTGGCCGAGCAACGGAATTGCACCCGGGGCGATCGGGACCACGCTGCGACTCCTTGACCTGGGGCCGGCTCCCGACTCGAGGTTCGGGGCTCGGTGGGGTTCGAGCTCGACCACGGGCATGGGTCACCCGCGACGATTCAGTGTCTACCACGCGACCCGCGGGGCGGTCGGGGCAGTGCGCGGGAGGTGCCGGGAGGCGTACCCAAGGCAGCCGTAGGCACCGGCGGTGACACGGGCCTCGGGGGAGAGGTCGCCTCCCGCCACGCTCGGGGCGGCCGGGCGGGAGTCCCGGTCCACGTACGGCTTCCCGGTCGTGACCACACCGGCCCGGCCCGGCACGACCACGCGGGGCTTGCCCGGCACGGGCGTGCCGGCGGTCCTCGGCCCGACCACCCCGAAGCCGTCCGCCGTGGAACGCTTCGGTGTGGATCGAGCCGGCGTGGGTCCGCCCGGTCGTGTGGCTCCGTCGGCTTCGACCGTCGGTGGGGTGCCGGACCGATCGCGGGCCTCGACCGAGATCACCGACGCCGGTTCCGGTCGCGGCTCCCCGGTTCCCGACGCGGGCGCGATGCCGCCCCAGGCGCCCAGCGCGATGCCGACGGTCGCGAGCACCCCGGCGGCGGGACCCGCGCGGCGGATCCCCCGGCCGGGCGCCCGATCTTGACGATTGATCACGTACGTACCCCTTCGCTGGACGCCGGACCCCGATCGGGTCCCGAAGCTTGCACAGAGGAGTACGCCTCCCGACCGACCCACGTTGCACCGTCCGCCCGCCCCGGGTGCGTGCGAAACATCTCGGCGTCGTCGTGCAACCCGAGGCCGTCGAAGCACGTATCCCCTGGATGACCGACCCCTCGAAACGCGGGCAGACAGGCCGCCGGCAACACCCGGGCGCCGCCTGCCCGAACCGAGGGTCCAGCAAGGAGGAGACCACGGTGCGCGACCCCCGCGACCACTCCCCGGCCACTTCGCTGCCGACCGCGTGAGGGAGGCCACCCGTGAACGGGAGTTCCGCGAGTACGCCGAGGCCCGCCAGGCCCAGCTTCGCCGTTCGGCCTATCTGCTGTGCGGCGACTGGTACGAGGCGCAGGACCTCACCCAGACCACGTTGATGAAGATGTACACGGCCTGGGGCCGGCTGCGCCGCGACGGCAGCGTCGACGCGTACGCCCGCGTCGTGATGACGCGAACCTACATCGACCAGCACCGCAAGGGCCGTTGGCGGGAGGAGCCGGTCGACGAGCTCCCACACCAGCCTTGCGAGGAACTCTCGTCGCCGGATCTGCGGCTGACCCTGCGGGCGGCGCTGCTGCGGCTGCCGCCGCGCTACCGGGCCGTTCTCGTGCTGCGATTCTGGGAGGACTGGAGTGTCGAACAGACGGCCGAGGCCTTGCGGATCAGCACCGGAACGGTCAAGAGCCAGAGCGCGCGCGGCCTGAACCGACTGCGCGAACTCGTCGGCGAGCACATGTGGGAGCTGTCCGAACGGTGAGCCGGCCATGAATGATCACGACCTGTTCGAACTGATCCTCGATCAGCCCGAGCCCGACTTCCCGAGCGTGGTGGACGCCGCCGTCGCGGACGGCAAGCGGGTCCGCCGACGCCGCCGACTCGCCGTGCCGGCCGCCGGGGTGGCCGTACTGGCGATCATCATCGGCGCGGGGATGTTTTTGGTCCCCTCGCATCAGGCGAGCGTGGGGCCGGCGGCGCCCGTGCCGCCGGCGACGAGCCGGGTGTCGACTCCGACGATGCCGTCGAGCCCACCGTCTTTGCGGACTTCGCCGACGTCGCCGTCTGCGCCCACCTTGCCGACTCGGCCGACTTGGCCGCCGTCGATCTCCTCGGCCCCGTCGACGCAGTCGATGCCGTCCGGACCCGAGGCGACGGTGCCGCCGCTCGACGCGGCCGGGCCGGCGCAGGAGGACGCGACGCGCAAGCAGGAGAGCGCTCGACCGGAATCGGGAGCCGTGGAGCCGGAGTCGAACAAACCGACCCGGGCGACGACCCCGCTCGAAGACGCCGGGGCGGTCAGGTGCATGCCCGCCAGAACGGGCAAATGCACTCCACCCGACTGAAATTGACGGATTGTCACGCGCGAGACACATCGATCGTCATGCGCCGATCACATCGCGATCGCACGCTCGGCCCCTAATCTGATCCCGGATCATTTCGTCCGGAGGGAAGAGAGGCCCGGCGTGAACAGCACGGACCCGTGGACCGTGGATCGCATCGCCCACGCACTCCCGCACCCCGAAGCCCGCCACGAATTCCTGCGGTTGGTACACCTGACGCCGATCGGCGACCTGCCCGGGCTGCTGGCCCGCTATACCCACGCCGCGGAAGAGCTGATCGCCGGCCTCCCGCACGCGCGCGCCCTCGCGGCGCAGGTCCGGGCCACCGGCAAGGACCCGGATCTCGACGAAGTGGACGAGGAGATCGTCCGCAAGTGGATCGCACGCGGCCGAGCGCAAAGCAGTGCCGCGTGACGTGGCGCCCGAGGATCGGCATCGAACACCAAGAGGTCATCGACCGCTTCCCCGAGACCACGCTGAACCACTGGGGAATGCTGCTCTACAAGCTGGTCTGTGACCCGTACACGGCCACCGTCCGCTACGGCGAGGACGACCGCATCGTCCGCACCGCGGCCGCGGGGCCCTTGATCGTGGTGGTCCTGCTCAACGAAGGGACGACAACCGTCACCGTGCTGCAGGTCGTACACCTGGGTTGACCCGGTGCTTCCCGCCGCTCGGCACGCAGTAGTGGTCGGCCACCTCGCCCATCACGCCTGCGTGCCGCTGGCGGCGGACCGACGGGTCGCCGGAACGGCCATCATGGTTCGCGCGCTTGGCGTGCTTGGCCTCGGGGTCGAGTACGCGACAGACCTTGCGGACCTGCGGGTGCTGCCCGGGAATCGCGTACGCGGACGCCACTCCGGCAAAGGCGAGACCGAAACATGCCACAACCATGATCACTGTCTTACGGATCCTGCTCATTCGGCAGAAGATAGCGGAGCCGGCGCCGGCACACTAACCGCCTCCGGAATCGCAGATCACCGGGCCGAGACCGAATGGTCACCGCTTCCCCGGTTGGCGTGGTGGTCGACGGCGGTGGTCGGCAACGGTGGTGGTCGGCGGCCATCGGTGCCGGTCGGCTTCGGTCGGCTCCGGTCGGGTCCGGTCCGGTCCAGTCGAACGAATGCCGCAGAACCTCGACGGTGCTCCGGGTGCGGCCGGGGGGCCGTCGTCTTGCCATCGACTGTTTTCCCGGCAGTCATCTTTTCTTGCAATCACCCTCTGGTCGACGAGTAGGCCCGAACCGAATGTGACCCGACTCGGATCCACGTGGGGCCGCCGGCACGGCATCGCGCTGGGCCGGGCCGGGCACGTTGGGTTGGGTTGGTTGGGTCGGGCCGGGCCGGTTGGGTCAGGCCGGATTGAGTCGGGCCGGGCCGGGCCAGGCCGGATTGAGTCGGGTCGGCCCGGGTCGGATTGAGTCGGGTCGGGTCCCGTTGTGTTGGGTCGGGTCCCGTCGCGTTGCTCGGGTCGCGTCGGGTCGGTCGTGCCGGTCACCGGACGGACGGCTCGGCACAGGAGCCGTGTGCCGTGTGCCTCCCGCCGCGCCCACTCGCATGAGTCCTCCAAAACACGGTGGTGTGGCATCCGGGGCCTACCACGGCCCTCCAAACCCCCGCGGCCAGCACCTGCCATCACCCACACGGCCCCGCACCCCCGAACGTCCGACAACCCGACCTCCCGACCCCAACGCCCGCACGGACAAGGGCGATCCCAACCAGCCGGAGCCCACCCGAGCCACCCACCACGCCACTCCCCCATCCAGTCGGGTGGTTGACGGGTCTCCCCTCCGCCTAAGCTGCCGCCCGCTCCGCCGTCGGCAGCCAACGGAGGGATCCCGCATGCCCCGAACCCCCACCCACGCCAAGCTCCGCGGCCGGGCCATAGTCCTGCTGGTCGGCGTTCCGGCGATCGCGCTGCACGACCTCTTCACCTTCCTCGGCATCAACGGCAACGACGCGTGGCTGGCCACCGCTGCCTCCGTGGCCATCCTGTGCGCGATCGCGCACCTCGCCAACTCGGCCCTCGACCACCGCGCCGAAAACCCGGACGACCGCGACCTCGAGCTCCAGATCGCCGACCTCTGCCGCCGCGACGGCCTCCTCGCCGTCCAAGTCGCCCCGGACGCCAACGTCAAGGCCTACCTCCCCAACGGCAGCCTGGTCCTGATCCGCTGCGGCTCCGCCGACCACGAGACCCACCCCCTGGACCTCCACGACTTCATCGGCACGGCCCACCACAACCACCAGGCCGACATCCCGGTCTTCGTCGCCCTCCACGGATTCACCACAGAGGCCCGCCGGTTCGCCCGCCACCACGGCATCGTCCTGCTCGACCGCCCACGCCTGTGGCAATGGCAACAGGGCCACGGCCTGAGCACCCTCGTCGGCACCACCCACTGACAACCCCAACCCATTCCGGCCACCCACCGAACCGGCCCGGACCTGCGCACCCACCCGCGACCACGCATGATCACGCGATAGCCACCGATTTACCCCCAACGCGTGGCGCAATCCCACTACGTGCAGTGATCTCCCGAAGACGCTTACGGCTCACCCGATCAAGTGCAATGATGCTTCGTCAGATCACCGTTGAGCACCGAACTCCGAAGATCGCAACTGCGGGGGTGGCAGTTTTGGCCGGACCCAAGAAGACCCCAATCCCGGCAACCCTCCTGGCAGGCATAGCCACACTCACCCTCCTGGCAAGCACCACAGCCTGCTCCTCCGACAAAAAACCCAATACCCCCAAAATCAACCAACCCGCCCCCAAAACCGCCGCGGCTCCCGCGCCCCTTCCATCGAGCGCACCCCAAAGCCCGGCGCCGGTCGCACCCCCGATCAGCGAGGCCGAAGCCAAAACCATCGCGCAGAACTACTACGACTTGAGCAAGAAGGCCAAATCGAGTCACGATATCGCCGGTCTCGATCAGCTTGAAACCGGCACACTTCTGGATATCTCAAAAGCTCGACAGCAACGAATTATCAAGTTTGGTAACAAGATCCAACTTGCTGAAGAGACTGCCACGACGAGTGATATCCAGGTCGCCAAGCCTCAGGATGCGCCGAATGGCAGTGACAGATGGCTTCTTTCCGTTGGCACGCAAAAGCTGGGCAGTGAGTCTCGATCATCATTGGGCATATTGCGCCAAACCCAGGGGTCAGGCCCGTGGAGAATGACATTCCTGGCTTTCAGCGAAGTCAAGAAGACACTGCCCGGCGTAGCACAGATGTCAACCGTTAACGGGGCTTCTGACATCGACTACGGCGACAAGATCTGCGGCGACTTCTCATCGAGTCTGACCGGAGGGTCCGCCTCGACCACCTGGGGAAGCTCAGCTCAGAAAGTCCTGCAGAACGAACAATCAAATAAGCAGAATCTGATCTCGGTCACAAAAGGAGGCAGTGTCTCGGTACGTACCGAAGCCATGAATGACAATCGCGTCCCGGCATGGAATACCACCGACGGGGCAAAATTGGTCATGTGCAGCATAAAATTGACATCGAGCATGACTGCAGGACCTTCCGGAGTTTTCAACGTTGACCAGAGCGCAACGTATGAGAATCTCAGCGGGCGAGTCACCACATGGCGAAAGTTGGATATCACCAATATAGGTATGTACGCGTTCAAAGTGCCTGCCACCGGCAATGGGCCGGTCGAATTGGTTGCCAGTTCTGGGCGCCCATACTCCGTTGACGGAACCTCAGCTTAATCCACCACACAATAAATCCACTTCGCCAGCGCTGGCATTCCAAAAGGAGATGTCATGGCAACTCGTAGGGCTCTACGCAACGTCGCCATAGCGTGCTCTGCCGGTGTTTCTGCCGCCCTGATAACTCTCCCCTCCGCGACCGCAGACGTCAATCAATGCGGCAATCTGATCATCTGCATCGACATTCGCACGCCAGGGGGAACAAGTGGCGGCGGCACCGGAGGCACCACTGGAGGCGGCACCGGCGGTGGTTCCGGGGAACCGGGATTCCCTCCCGATGACGGGATCGGCGGCACAGCCGGCAATACTGCGGGCCAAGGTGGAAATGCCGGGCCGCCACCCCCCGCGCCCGCCGATGTCGCACTCATGGCCCTTGCGCAGCTCAGGCTCGAGAACCCCAAGATTTCGGTCAACCCGGCGGACGGGAAACTCGGCTTGGTAGGACTCCCGGTCTGGATGTGGATCAATTCCCAAGACAAGCACGTGTGGTCGACCGAGTGGCTGAGCCAACCCTTGAGTCTGGGCGGTGTTTCCGTCACGGCCTATGCGCGCTCGGTCAAAGTCGTCTGGAATATGGGCGATGGCAACACCGTCGAGTGCAACGGGCCCGGCAGACCGTATCAGCCTTCGGACCGCGGCGACATGAGTAAGTGCGGCCACAAATATGTGACCACCTCCCGTGGGAAGACCGGCGACAAGTTCACAGTGACCGGCACCGTGTATTGGGAGGCCTACTACACGGACGCGGCCGGCCCGCACCCGCTCCCAGGTATGACCGGGACGGACACGACCACCACCCGGATCGGCGAACTTCAGGTGATGAACTGACCTCTGCTGGTTGTGCGTCGTTGCCGGGGGAGAGTGGGCTTTGTCGGCCCGGGTCCGGGCTGCGAGTGACGTCTATACGAGGGGACCTGGTGTCGCCTGGTGGGCGGAGGTGCGGTGGGGGCGGTTCGCGAGGATGCGTAGGGCTGCACGCCCGCCAGTCGCGCGGGGGTCCGGCTCGGGGTGGAACTACGGCTGGGGTGCTACCGACGACGCGGAGTCGATCGCCGCGATCCGGCACTCCGTCGACGCCGGCGTCGACTGGATCGACACCGCCGCGGTGTGCGGCCACGGGCACTCCGAGCTGCTCGTCGGCAAGGCCGTCGTCGGGCTCCCCGAGCACGAACGGCCCTACCTGTTTCACCGCGGTTGGCCTGGTCTGGGGCCCGAACAACCCGGCCCCCCGGAGCGCCGGGTGATGACCCCGGCCAGTGTCCGGCGTGAACTCGAGGACTCACTGCGTCGGTTGCGGGTCGAAACGATCGACCTCTACCAGGTGCACTGGCCGGACACCGGCGAGGCATTCGAGTACGGCGCCGACGCCGGCAAGCCCTCACCCAACGCCACACCGCTCGCGGAATGCTGGCAGGTGATGGCCGACTCAAGGCCGAGGGCAAGGTTCGCGCGATCGGCCTGTCCAATTCACAGCGTCGAACAACTGGAGATCGCCGAACGCATCGCGCACCTGGACGCGATCCAGCCGCCGTTCTCCGCGATCAACCGTTCCATCGCAACCGAGTTGGCCTGGGCCGCCGCGCACGACACCGGCGTGATCGAGTACTCGCCGATGCAACCAGGTCTGCTCACCGGGGCGTTCTCGGTCGAGCGCGTCGCGGGTCTGGCCGACGAGGACTGGTGCAGGGGGCATCCCGACTTCACCGATGGCCTGACCGTCAACCTCGCCCTCGCCGACGCGCTGCGGTCGATTGCCGCCGAACACGGCGCCTCCGTGGCCGAGGTCGCGGCGGCCTGGACGTTGACCTGGCCGGGCGTCACCGCCGCGATCGTGGGCGCCCGTGCGTCCGCCCAGGTCGACGGCTGCATCGGGGCCACCGACCTGGCCCTGACCCTCGCAGACGTCGACGCCATCGCTGGCGCGTTCACCGCGACCGGCGCGTTCACCGCGACTGGCGCGAGCACCGGTCCGGCACGCCCCTGACCCACTCCCCGATCCGAATCACCCGAGACGCCGCACGACGACGTGCACCCGAGGTGGCGCGGGACTGTCCGATCCCGCGCCACCCGAGGCCGTTCCGTTCAGCCGACGTGCCACCCCATCGTCGTCGCGAGCGTCGCGGCCTGTTCCAGGCTGATCGTCGCGCCGTTGAACTCGACCGTCAGCGGGTCGAGTGAGGAGAGGTCGCTGCCCCGCAGGTCGGCGCCGCTCAGCTTCGAACCGTGCAACATCGCGCCGGACAGGTCGCACCCGGTAACCGTCGCCTTCTCCAGACGCGCGGCGGTCAGGTCCACCTCGCGCATCCGAGTGCCGTCGAAGCCGGCCTGGCGCAGGTCGGCGCCCGGCAGGCCGACGAACGACCAGTCCCCTCCCGAGACTTCGAACAGCGTGTACGTGCACTGTCGGAACATGCTCCCGACCAGCTTGCAGTCGGTGAACCGGGTGTCGAAGAAGGTGCACCGCTTGAACGTGCAGTTCGTGAACGCCGCCCCGGTGTGCCGCGACGCGTTGAACCGCACCCCGGCGAACGTGCACTCGTCGAACACCGCGCCCTCGTCGGCCACCTCGGTCCAGTCCGTGTCCAGGAACGAGTAGCGCGTATACCGGTCGCTCTCCGTCAACGACTTCCCGTACCAGTCCTCGTCCCGGATCACGAGGTCCTCGTCGGGAATCGACGGCTCGGCCGAGACGGGATCGATATTGGCACGGGCGCGTCGAATGGCCATCTCTCCATTGAACACGCTTGCTCCGACATCCGCCGCGCCACGAGTACGCCCCGCCCCGGCCCAGGCCCAAGCCGACCCCATGCCCAAACCCAAACCCAGGCCCAGGCCCAGGCCCAGGCCCCAGCCCCAGCCCCAGCCCCAGCCCCAGCCCCAGCCCAAAATCCTGCCCCGGATCAGACCCGAGCCCGAGCCGCCCCCGTCACTCCACCGACCCGATCCCCGCCACCATCCCCCGAGCCAGCGCCCGCGCAGCCGTCCCCGTCACCGGCCCCGCCTGCCCCGTGACCAGCGTGTACAACGCGCCGCCGAACAACGTGATCAGCGTGCCCACATCCTCGCGCGAGGTGTTCAGCCCCAGCGCCCGGTGCTGGTCCAGGGTGAAATCGACCGCCTCGGTCTGCATGTGGTCCAACGTGCGTTGAAGCTCGGGTCGGCGGGTGGCCTCCAGGGTGAGTTCGTACACGGCCAGGTATCGCTCGCGGTGCGCCGTCGCCGAGAACTCCAGCGACATCGCGATCAGCTCCATCAGGCCGTCCCGGTCGATCGGCGCGGCCACGACCGCGTGCGCTGCTGCCATATCGGCCCGATGCAGCTCCAACACACGTTCCGCCGCCGCGCCCAGCAGCGCGTCGCGATTGCGGAAGTAGTTCGACGTGGTGCCCGCGGGCAGCCCGGCCGTCTCGTCCACCTCGCGATGGCTGAAGCCGTGTACGCCGGCCCGGGCCAGGACCTCGATCGCGCCGTCCGCGATGGCTCGGCGACGGGCGCTGTTGGGGGGTGGTGCCATGCGACCAGATTACCAAGGCTGTGATAGTACTATTGCAGCAGTGGTATTCGATCACGACTCGGCCCAGCGGGCTCGGGTCCAGCCCTGCCCTCCCCTCCTCAGCCCGCCCTCCCCTGCGACAAGCCCGCGGCGCGATCCCCGCGCGCACGACTCACATCAGCGACCCACAGCGAGGTGGCATCATGCGAATTCTGGTGATCGGAGCAGGTATCGGCGGCCTCGCGGCGGCCCGCGCCCTGCGCACGGACGGCCACGACGTGACGGTCTACGAACGGGCCTCCGCACTGCGTACGTCCGGCTCGGCCCTCACCCTCTGGAGCAACGGCACCGGCATCCTCGCCGACCTGGGCATTTCCACCGACGGCCTCGGCGCACCGATCGACCTGCTCGAACAACGTGATCACGCGGGCGGCGTACTGATGCGCATCGATGTCTCGCTCGCCGCGATCCGCTACGGCCACCCCCACCTCGCGATGCCCCGCCGCGACCTGATTCGCCGACTCGCCTCGGCGCTGCCCGCGAGCGACATCGTGTTCGACAAGAAGTGCACCGACGTCACCCAGGACGCGCGGCATGCCCGGGTGGCCTTCGCCGACGGCGGCACGGAGGAGGCCGATCTGGTGATCGGCGCCGACGGCGCGCGCTCGGTGGTGCGCCGGCACGTGTGGGGTACCGATCCCACCGTCCCGACCGGCTGGATCACCTGGCAGGGACTCGGCCCGATCGACCTCGACGTGGCGTCCTCGCGACGCGGCCTGATGATCGTCGGCCCCGAAGGCATGTGTGGCCTGCTCCCGGCGGGCGACGGGCTGCTCCAGTGGTGGTTCGACGTGCGACGCGACCCGGCCGAGCCGCTGCCCGACTCGCCGATCACCGAATTGCGCGAACGGTTCGGGCATTGGGCGGAGCCGGTACCCCGGGTGCTCGCGGCAGTCTCGGACGCCGACGTCGAATACTTCGCGCACCATCGCCACAAGGTGCCGCGCTCGTGGAGCCTGGGCCGAGCCACCCTGCTCGGCGACGCGGCGCACACGATGCCGCCGACCGTCGCGCAGGGCGGAAACCAGGCCCTGGAGGACGCCTGGGCCCTGGCCCGTGCCCTGCGGCGGACCGCGAAGCTCGCCGAAGCCCTTGCGGACTACCAGAGTTCGCGTACCCGCCGGGCCTCGCTGACCGCCCGCCGAGCCGGCTCCGAGACCACCAACAAGTACCTGCCGACACTGTCCAGGCTGACCCCCGACGCCCTGGTCAGCCGCTACCACACCCGCTGGCTGCGGCAGATCAGCACGTATCTGTCCGACGGGCCGAGCGGGCCGACCGCCGCCGTCCGCGCGTAAAGCGCGCGTGTGTGCGCCCGCACCCACCGGCGCGGCGCCCGCCCCGGCTACGCTGCGTCCGTCACGAACCGGAATCCCAGCGCGTCCAGGAAGGCCCGGAGCAGGTCGTCCGGCGTCCCCTCCGCGCGCAGCGTCGTGTCCAGGGCGGCCTCGTCCGGCGTCAGCCCCGCCTCGCGGGCCCACCCGACCGCGCGCGGCACCACCCGCTCCGGCGGCGGGCCGAGTTCCGGGTCCAGGGCGTACGACCTGGCCACGCGCGGCGCCAGCGCACAGTGCCATACATCGCCACCACGCGGGCTCTGCGCGTCGATCATCGCGAAGTGGCCGGACACCACGTCGGCGGTCAGCACCGGCGCATCCGTATCCGCCATCAACGTCGGCCCGGGGTCGAGGCCGGCGGAAAGCAGCAAGACCTGCCAGTCGCCGTCGCGCGCCGACCATCGCGGTTCGCCGCCGGCCTGCTGTACGGCCGGCAATTCCAACAGGGGCCACGCCGATCGGGCGACGACATACACACCGAAGCTACCCATCGCACCCCAGCATAGGACCGCCGACCGGGCGTCGCGTCCCATTGCCCGCGCCGTTCCCGGGCCACCCGGGGCCGCCCCCGGCCACCCGGAGCCGCGGAGAGCCGCCGGGCGCCACCGGGAGCCGCCGAGTACCCCTGTTCCGCCCCGATCCCCCATGAGAATCTGAGCGAATGGACATTGCCACTCATCTCGACATTCTGCGCGCCGACGGCGAGTTGCTCGCGCGTACGGCCGAGCGCGTCGGCCTCGAAGCGCCCGTACCGAGTTGCCCCGGCTGGCGGATTCGCGACCTCCTCGCGCACCTGGGCGGCGTCCATCGATGGGCCGCGTTCGTCGTCGCGTCGGGCAGCCCACAGCGACCGAACAGGGAGGAAACGGCGACGCTGTTCCAGGCGCCGGGCGACGACGTACTGCTCGACTGGTACCGGGGTACGCACGCGGACCTGCTGAAGACCCTCACCACGGTCGCCCCGGACGCTCCGGGGTGGACCCTCTTCGAGGCGCCGTCCGCGCTCTCGTTCTGGGCTCGACGCCAAGCGCACGAGACCGCCGTTCACCGCGTCGACGTCGAACTCGCGGCCGGTGTGCCGTCCACCGTGCCGGCGGACTTCGCCGCCGACGGGATCGACGAACTGCTGACCGGATTCCTGTCCCGGCCCCGCCTCGACCTGATCGCCGACCCACCGCTGAGCATCGCGATCGACCCCGACGACAACCCGGCAGCGTGGACGATGCGGATCGGCACCGACGGGCGCCGAGTCGAACCGGGAGCGGCCACCGCCGATCTCACCGTCTCCGGCCCGGCCGAGGTCTTGTATCTCCTGGTCTGGAATCGAGCCGACGCGACCGGCTGCCGACTCGACGGCGATCCCGAAGTCCTGGTGCGATGGCGCGAGTTGACCAAGGTGGATTGATGCCGCCCGACACGTGCGGCACACCCGCCCGGCAACTGGACCGGGGCCACCCGCCAGAGCGGGTGCCGTCACCCGTCAGAGGAGGTGCGACCACTCGTCAAAGGGTTGGCGCCACCCGCCAAGGGGCTGGTGTCACGCGCCCAAGGGTCGCCGGCACTCGGCGAAGGAATTGGTAGGCCTCCGCGGGTCTAGCCTGCCCGCGGAGGCCCGCTGTGCCGCCCTATCGGGCACGCCGGCACGTTTAAAGGACCAGGGTCGTCTTGAAAGTCGTCGCGTTCTACCTTTGAACTACCAGGCCACGAGCGGCCCGGGCTGGAGTCGAACCAGCAACCGACGACTGGAGCCCCGTCCGGTCGATCCGGCGATGAGCGGCGATGCTGAGTCTGGAGCAAGAGTCTGAGATTGATCGCGGGCTGCCTCTGCCGTATTGGGCCACCCCGGCTCGTGGTGCCGGGGGGAGGATTCGAACCTCCACCGTTACCCGCGTTCGTCACGACAAGCTTCAGTTTCAGCTTGCGCTTTTCGCGCCCCCCCGACCCTCCGGCCGGGGGATTCTCGAAGACTACCCGCCCTGGCCGTTGCCGAGCAGGTAGCCGAAGACGGCGTCGCCGATCCGACGGTCCGTCACTTCCGCGCCGTTGGCCTCCTCGCGGGCGAACTTCACCGCGCGCTGGAGCTTTTCCACCCGGTCGACGAGTTCGTTCACCCGACGGGCCGGCAGCGCACCGGAGAACTTGACCGTGGTCCAGTAGCCGGCGGCGATGTCCTCGAAGTACATCTCGACCTGGGCCGGGTGGTGTTCGGTCGCCTCGGCCTTGACGTGGTTGCGCGGCACCTTCTTGGTCCGCACGGTACGCACGGGCTCGGTACGCCACGAGTCCGTGGAGGGGTCGAGCGTCCAGGTCTCGGCGGCGTCCAGGACCGGCAGCTTGCGCACGAACGTGTGCACGTCGACCAGTTGCTTCTCCAGGAAGAGCAGGTACGACACCGGCACATCACGCAGCAGCGGCGTACCGTCGACCACCACGTCGGCGCGTGCCTCGCAGTTGGCCCAGTCCTTCGTCGCGGTCACGTCGAAGAGGCTGGTCAGCGTGCCGGTGACGGAACGCAGCACCTCCTCGCCCTTGACCTGGACCCGGGTCGACTCGGGCGGCAACTGCTCGCCCTCTTCGTCCTTGGGCTGGTAGGTACGCGAGATGCCGGACAGCAACGCGCCCTTCTGGACCCGCTGGTGAGCGTCCGTCAACTCCTGGAAGGACTTGGTCTTGACGCCCTTCTCCACCGCGATGATCTGGTTCAATTTCGCCACGCCGCGACGCTAGCAGGGGAACATACGTACGCGACAAAGGTTTTCGGCCGGGCGCTGCGGGTTCGGTGAATGCGGCGGGCACCGTGGGGGCGCTGGGGGCACTGGGTGCGCTGGGTGAAGTGGCTGGGTGGAGCGGGGAGCGGGGCCTGGACAACCGGGGCCGGCCTCTGCCCGGGATCGCGCCGCCACCGCCGTCAGCGGGTGATCGGCGACGCGAAGTCGTCGTCGGCCACGATCCGATACGTGCTGTTGAGCTGCGACGGGCCGACCAGACCTTTGATCCGCTCGGCCCGTCGCCGGTCGCTCGCCCCGATCCGGTCCAGCCACTCGGGAACCTGCTCGGGAGTCGCATCGACCAACGCGACCGTCAGGAGCTGCTGCGGGTCGGCAGGGTCGATCGCGCTGAGCACGCGCCTCGGATCACCCGCGAACCGCTCGTCCGGAAGCCACGCTTCACGAAAGGTCGCGTAATCCACGCCGTCATCGAGTCGCCGTACCATCGCCCCGATCAGCATGTCGTCCCTCGTTCCTTCCAGCCGCTTGCCTTACACCGTAAGTACGGTGCGGGACCATTCTCTTACGGCGTAAGGATGGTCAAGCGACTGCTCATCCGAGGTCGCGCTCCTCCGGGGGATCGCCGGTCAGGCGTTCCCCTGTCGAGCGATCGCTCGTCAGACGATCGCTCGCTCTCCGGCTCCCGAGCCTGCCCGGCCGGACTCACCCCGTCTCGCGCTTCGCGCTCACTCCCCGCGTTCCGCCGCGCTCCGCACGACGCAGAACTCGTTGCCTTCGGGGTCGGCCAGTACCGCCCAGCCGGTCCCGTCCGGGTTGCGTCGGTCGTCGACCAAGCGGGCGCCCAGGCCCAGGACACGTTCGACCTCCGCGTCACGCAGGCCGGTCGTCGGTCGCAGATCCAGGTGTAGCCGGTTCTTCCCCGCCTTCTCCTCCGGAACCTGTAGGAACAGCAACGTCGGCCCCTCCTCCAGGAGCACCTCCACTTCGGGGTCGCCGGGCTTGTCCTCAGGGCCGAGCGGGCGGCCCAGGACCTGGGACCACCACGAGGCCAACGCGTACGGGTCGGCGCAGTCGACGCTGACGTGCAGGACGTGCGAACTCACGTGTACACCTCCGATTCGAGGCCCGAACGGCGCGTCGAATCGATGGACGCCGCGAGGACCGTGGGCCGTGGATCCTACCCATGGGCCGAACCGGTGACATACGTGTGGAACCGCCCCGGCGCGGCGACCTATACGAGGTCCGCACACGATTTCGGAGGCCGACATGAGCGATCTCGACACGTACGGCGGCGCACCCGACGACCCGGGCGTACTCGTGGTCACCACCAACGACGTGCCGGGCTACCACGTACAGCGGGTGATCGGTGAGGTCTTCGGCCTCACCGTGCGCTCCCGCAACATCGGCAGCCAACTCGGCGCGGGCCTCAAGTCGATGGTCGGCGGTGAACTGCGCGGCCTGACCAAGACTCTGGTGGCCAGCCGTACGGAGGCTGCCGAACGCCTCGTCGAACAGGCCCGGAGCCGGGGAGCCAACGCGATTCTCGCGATGCGGTACGACGTCACCGACGCGGGCAACGGTACGGAGATCTGCGCGTACGGCACGGCGGTGGTGCTGGTCCAGGCGTAGTTCGGCGCGTCCCGGGGCCGGCCACGCGTGCCGGTCGCGCGTGCCGGTCGCGCGTGCCGGTCGCGCGTGCCGGTCGCGCGTGCCGGTCGCGCGTGCCGGTCGCGCGTGCCGGTCGCGCGTGCCGGTCGCGCGTG
>NZ_JBVHLU010000099.1:0-10164 GCF_055558835.1 Embleya sp. NPDC025285 | reverse complement strand
GTGCCGGCCACGCGTGCCGGTCGCGCGTGCCGGTCGGGCCGCCGACCGGCCGGTGCGCCCGATCGCGAGGCGATCCGGAGACGCGTGTCGCGCACCGTGTCCCTATTCGATACCTGCCAACAGCGCAGTGATCGCCAGTGCGAAACGCTCGTCGTGGTCGGCCTGCGTACCCAATCCTGCCGCCAACGCCCGTGCTAGCCACGGGAGTTCATCCGAACCGTGCGGCGGCGTGGGCGGGGCCGCGTCGGCGGGGTCCAGTTCCGCCGGCGTGTGGCCGATCACGAACGTGGTGACCGCGTTCAGGAGTTGGCACGCGCGAAGCGGCGCAAGGCCCTCCGCGACCAGGGCCGCCACGGCGCGTTCGACGGCGGCCAGGGCGTCCGGCGTGGCGACCGGGCGGGTCGCCACAAGCGGGACGACCGACGGGTGGCGGAGCAGTTCGGCTCGGAAGGTGTGGGCGAACTCGGCGAGCCAGACGGTGCGCGGCCCGGTCGGCTCGGGTGCCACGCCGGCGACGATCCGCTCGACGAGGCCGTCCAGGACGGCGTCCTTGTTCGGGACGTAGTGGTACAAGGTCATCGCCTCGACGCCGAGTTCGGCCCCGATCCGACGCATCGAGAGCTTGCCGATGCCGTCCCGATCGGCGAGCGCGAGCGCCGCGTCCAGGACTTGCGCACGGGTGAGTCGACCTATCGGTCAGGCCAGCCCGAGCAGATCCGCGTGCCGCTCGACCGCGTACGCGAAGAACGCGTCGGCGGGGTCGGCGCTGCCGGCGAGTTGGCCGAACAGTTCGAAGCTCACGATGCCGAACACGCCCGCCCAGGCGAACACCGCCCGAGCCAGCACCGACGGCTGCACGTCCAGCGCGCCCGCCTCGACCACCGCCTGGAACTGGGTCGCGAGCGGTCCGGGGAGGGGGGCTTCGCCGGCGGGGCGGGCGAAGTCGTGGGCCGAGTCGCGCAGGATGCGCAGGAGCGCGGCCGGGACGCGGGTGAAGGGGACGTTCGTGTCCTCCGGAGCCTGATATCCGGGCACCGGCGAGCCGAAGATGAGCGCGTATTCGTGCGGATGCTCACGCGCCCAGTCCCGAACGGCCACGCACAGGGCGCGCCAGGCGGCGCGCGGGTGCTCGGCGGGGGCCGCCGCGTCCACGGCCCGCTCGACCCGCTCGCCCACGGCGTTGTAGGCGTCGACGATCAGTGCGGTCAGCAGGTCGTCCCGACTCGGGAAGTAGCGGTACAGCGCGGACGAGGCCATACCGAGCTCGCGAGCGACGGCGCGCAATGACAACTGCTGGGCGCCCTCGGCCGCAAGGTGGCGACGCGCGGCCTCCTTGATCTCGTGGGTCAATTCGACTCTCGCGCGGTCGCGCGCCGTACGGGGGGCTGCGGTCATGCGGCCCAGTGTGCCAGACACCAGAGCACTGCACATAAACGAGAGCACCGCTCTCTCGCACTCGCTCGGAGCACCTTCCCCAGCCACCCCCAAGAGCACCAAACCCCAAAGAGAGCACCGCTCTCACAACACCAAGCACCACAGACGCGCACCCTGATCACAATCAAGAGCACCTCTCTCCATCAAGATCACCAGACGCGGCCATAAACACCGCTCCGCACGCGGGGTCGGGCCTTCCTGCCGCTCCCTCCTCGCTTTGCCCCACCTGCACGCTGACCGCCAGCACGGGATGCGCGGCGCGAGATGCGCAGTGCGCGGCGCAAGATAAGCGGCGCCCGGCGCGCGACGCGAGATGCCCGGCACCCGGCGAACCAGAGAAACGAGAGCGCCGCACACGCACAAGAGCATCGATCACTGCAAGCCGAAGCACACGCCCATTGATCACAGCCGCTCGCGTCACACCAAGCTCGGAGAGAGCACACGACCGCAACGAGAGCACTGCTCTCGCAGACCGCCCCGCCCCCACAGAGCACCGATCGCAACCATGAGCACCGCTCTCCTTGGTCTCTGCAGGCCGGCGCGGAGACGGCGGAGCATCGCTCATGGACAAGAGCACCGCTCTCCGGAGTCCCTCAGGTCGGCGCGAAGATAGTGGAGCGCTGCTCACGGGCGAGAGCGGCGCTCTTGTGGTGCGGTGCAGCGCAGCGCAGTGCAGTGCGGTTGCGACTCCCGCTCCCAAGAGCGCACTGATCGCAATCGTGAGCACTGCTCTCCATTGAGATCGCCGAACGCAACCATGAGCACCGATGTGACCCGCGAAGCGCGCAGCGGGGCCCGCCCGCCGGCCGGCCGCCCGCCGACTCGCGAGGACGTGGCGCCGCGCCCGCGCGGACTCAGCCGTCTCCTGGCGTGACAACGTGACGGCAGAACCACGTGACGACGTGCCACCCTTGCGAAGGATGACGCCGCCCCACCAGCACGAGCGTCAACAAACCCCCCTCCCCCGCGCGAGCCCATCCCGTTCGGCGCCGACGGCTCCACTCGATCCACGGCTGGCAACCGGCCGGCACACGAGGATGCGATTCAGCCGCGTGGGGCGGCGGGAGCCTGGGGAGGGGAGGCCCGATGCGCCGGATGGGTAGGGTCCGCCGCGTGGCCGAGGCTTGTGCGCCTGCGCCCCTTGTGCGCCCCCGGGGTGCCTCGTTGCGACCGTGTCCGTCGGTGCGCCCCACCGGCCAACCGGTCCGATATGTCGACCATGGCCGGTCGATACCCCTAACCTTCAGGAGCGTGGTGGTCCACCCAAGAGGGCTCGGCCGGGGAGGCACACATGACCGAACGTGGTGGGCGGCTCATCCGAATCCCGTCCGAGCGAGGCCAGTTGCTGCTCGTGGAGGGTGGTAGATCCGGGCGAGGACGGCGTTCGGACAGTGGTGGCAACCTGGTCGCGATGTCGGCGTTGACGCCGCATCAGCTCTTTCCGGATGCCGCCGCCGACGTCGTCCAGTTGCCGGACGCGGTCCAGCCGCACGCCGTTCGGGCGTATCTTCAGGCCGCCGGTGCGGTGGACGGGCCGGTGATCGTGTACCTGACCGGCCGCCTCCTGCTCGACCGGAGACGTCGCGAACTGCACCTCGGGCTGCGTGATTCGACTCCCAACTCGGTCCGCTACGACGGGCTTCCGTGGTCCTGGGTGGTCGAGTTGCTGGGGCCCCGGCCTGCCGAGAACACCCTGGTGATCTGCGATCTGACGGCCGGCCGGGAGTCCTGGGAGACCGCCCGTGAGCGGGCGCACGAGTTGTGCCAGGGCATTCCGCTGTGGGGCGTGTTGAACCCCCCGGACGTCAAGGGCCCGCCGGATCCGTTCACTCGGGCGCTGGTGTCCGCGCTCGGGCAGGGCTTTCCGGAGTTGCCGGATCCGGTACCGGCCGAGGAGATCCATCCGTTGCTGGCCGAGCGGGCCCGACTGGCGCCCGACACCGTCGAGTTCGCGCCGTCCGCCGGGTCGCTCGCGTTGGCCAACTGCTCTCCCGAGGCCCGGCCGCCGACCTTGCGTACGGCCGTCCGACGGCTCAAGGCGGTCACTCCGCGTGGCAACGCCGCCGGCGGGACCGGGGTGTCGGCGCTGTCCGCCGTGCCGCCGAACGGCATGACCCCGGCGCAACGTTCCGGCCTGCGCGGCTCCGGCGTCGTCGGAGGCGGCGTTGCTCCCGAGCCCACCACCCACCGGCCGCCGCTCTCCGACCCCCGAACCGACCCTCGCGCCGCCCCCCGCGCCGATCCCGGCACCGAACCGAACGCGCACCCGCCCACCCGTTCGCGGGACGAACCCGGGGTCGGTCGACGCGCGTTGGGCCTGGTGCGTTCCGCGCTCACCTCCGGGCCGGACGACGAGCCCGAAGTACCGGGTACCAGCCTGCGTGAGGCGCTCCGGGCCGGCGTGGCCAAACCGGGTAGCCGTCCGCTGGGCCGACCCGACCGCGGGGACGCCGTTCCGCCGTCGACCGGCCGCGGCGCCGCGACTCCGGCCGCCCGGACCAAACCGCGCCCGCCCACCAAAGCCGCCCTCCTGGATCGTGAGCCGGAGTTCCCCGGCCCGGCGTACCGCTCCGCGGACGACCGGACCAACAGCCCGACGACCGGCCCCGCGAAGGACGGTGGGCACCGCGCCGCCGAGGGCCTTGCGGCCGAGCCCGCGTACAACCCCGGGGCGGGCGTGGCGAGGCGGCTCACGTCGCGCCCCGCGGCCACCGCCAAGTCGAGCCGTCGTGCGCCCGGTTCGGCCCCGCGCCCGCATCCCGAACCGCCGCCTCCGCCGCTGCCACCTCGGATAACCGTGCGTATCCAAACCTCGGACGCGAGTGCCCTGACGCCGACTCCCGCGCGCCGGCCACCGGCCACGAGTCCCACGCAACTCCCCCCGGCGCTCGCACCACATCGAGGAATCGGACCGGGCCGGCCGATGTCGATGCCGGTACGCGGCCGGGCGGTCGCGCCCACACCGGCCCGCCGGGCACTGTCTCAGGGCGCATCGGCGGCGGGTGCGCTGATTCGGCCGGCGGACGTACTTCCCACGTACTGGAACGAGTTGGCCGCCATCCGGCACGCCGCGGACACCGGACGCGGCATGGAGGCATGGCAGAAGGCCGCCGAACTCAGCATGCACATGGAGAAGTTGGTCGGCCCCGCGCATCCGGGGACGCTGGACGCGCAGGCGATGCTGGCGTTCGTGAGCGCCGGTCTGGGCCGAGTCGCCGACGCGGTGCTGATCTACTGCCAGGTCGCCGAACGCGGCGCCGAGGCGGTCGGCCCGCAACACCCGAGTACGATCGCCGCCGCCGACAACGCGCTCAAGGTCTGGCTGCGGGTGGCGGACGCTCGCGAGTCGGTACGCCTGGGGCCTGCCGTCGTGGCGATGCGCGAACGTGTCCCCGGGCCGGCCGATCGAGGTCTGGAGACCGCTCGGGCGCATCTGACCCGGATGCGCTTCATCCTCGACCCGACCGCGGCGGACCCCCGCCCACGGCCCGAGCCCCGACCCGAGGCCCAGTCCGACACCCGCACCGAGGCCCACCCCGACACGGACGCCGCTCGCCGCCCGACCACGGTCCGAGGCGCCCCGATCCGACGCCGGCACGCGAAGACCTGAACCGAGGCTTCCGCTGGGCGAGCACCCGAACCAGGGCCTCGACCACGCGAGGTCCCGGCCCGGCCGGGGCGGACGGACGAACGGACGTGCGTGCGTGCGTGTGCCCGCGTGCCACGTGTGCGTGGCTCCCCCGACCGGGCATCGCCCCGACGCCGGACCTCGCCATGCCCCGCGGGTCACCCCACATCACCGACGCCGCGCCTCCTACCCGAACGCACTCCGCCCCGGCCCGGCCGCGAAGCCGACACGGGATGACCGGGCCCCGCAGGTAGGGGATGGTGGGCCGGCGCCGGCGGCCGGGGTTCGCATCGGCACGCGGACAAGGCGGCACTCAGGTGCCGAACTCGGCTGCGGAGGCCAAGAGTCGCACCGACACCGAACCAGGCCGCCACGACACGCTGCCGGACCGGACCGGACCGAGCCGGGCCGGACCGGACCGAGCCGGCCCGAGCCGAGCCGGCCCGAGCCGAGCCGGACCGAGCCGGCTCCAGGCCGGGCCGACCCGTGGACACACGTACGCTCCGCCCGGTCACAAATGGCCGGCACGCACCGGGCCAAGTCCCACAAGGCGCACGACCACACGGGCATACGCGCGCACGACCACACGGCACACGCACACACGCACACACGCACACACGCACCGGACTCTCACAAAGCCGCGCAACGCGGGCCACACGCGGCACAACCCGCCGTCAGGCACCTCGTATCCAGCGCCCCGCACAAGAGCCGGCAGATCCTCCCCGACAACCGCTCAGCCAGGAAACGAAGTTCACCCCCGGCGACGCAGACCCACGCCGCAGACCACGCATCGGAACGGCAACCGCCAATCACCTCACCGCGCAGCGCTGCCCCCGTCGTCCTCCTCCGCCCCGGCGCCCTCATCTCCACCCCCGCAGCCCTCACCAACCCCTTCTCCCACCGACCCATCCGCCCAAGCATTCCCCGCCTCGGCGTCCCCTCCACCCGTCGGGCCCTGCGCAGGCCCCGGTGAATACCCCGACGGCCCCACCCGGAACGGGCCGTCGAAGCCCTCGTCCAACACGATCACGCCGCCTCCGCCCGCAAGCCCAGCGCAACCGCCACCGCCACCGCTATCGCCGGCGCTCCCGCCCCCGCCCCCGGCACAACACCCGCGCCCATCTGCCTCCGACCCGGGAGCGCCCGCCTCGCCGCCCATCCCGATCCGGCGCGCGTCCGCGTACCAGCGCTCGATCGAGCGGGCGAAGTCCGGGTCCTGGTCGGCCCGCAAGGACAGTGCGCCGGCGAGCGCGTGGGCTCGCGTGTACGCCCGCAGGCCGCCGGGCGCCTCGTGGCCGAGCAGGGTCAGTTCCAACTCGCCCGTGGGCACCGGGGCTCGCCGGTGCGGTACGGACGACTCGGCCCCACCCGGCGAAGTCCGCGATATCGCCCCCGGATCGCTTCCCGACTGCGGCCCCGACTGCGGCCCCGACGCGCTTCCCGACTCCGTCTCCGACTCGCCCCCCGACCCGCTCCCCGACGGATCCGCCGCACGCGGCAGCGGCGTCCGGACCAGTTCCACCAGGCGTGTCCAGGCCAGTCGGCCGGCGTCGCCCCCGGCTCCCGCCGCGAGTCCGCTCAGTAGGTCCACCGAGATCGATTCCACGCGATACCCCTTGCATTGGGCGGCGATAACGGTGGGTCCACGGTAGAACGCGACGACACGACGGCGGGCCTGAACCGCGTGCGCAAGTCTCCCTCAATCGATCTCCCGGCTTCGGCAAAATCCTCCAGTCCCATCCCACCGCGACCTCGCCCCACGCACCATCACCCCCTCGCCCCGGGCCCGTTCCCCCGGCCGCGCCCCGACCGTCACCCGACCGCCCTCGGGCAACCCCCGGGCAGCCTCCGGGCAGCCCCCGGGCCGCCGACCGACCGCCCCCACCCACGCGCCCGGCCGTCCCCGCCCACGCACACCAGACCCATCGCATCCGCCCAGGTACGGGCGTTGGTCGGGATCAAAATGGCAACCCGTTCCATTTCTTGGCGTTCGCTCTGGTAGCGCGCTACCGGCCGGTACTAAGGTCACTCCACGCGTTGGCCCAGGGGGTCGTCCCTTCCCCCTGGTCCGACGTATCCGCACGGCCCTGTTCCTTCAGCTCCCTTGCGCACCCCGGCGCACCCCCGCGCATCTCTGTGCACCCCTGCGCACCCCTGTACCTCGATAGACCCACGCTCGTCGAGGAGGCCGCATGTCTTCCAGCACGTCCCCATCGGGCCCGCCCGCCGCGAGTGATCCCGAGCCCTCCACGAAGCCCACGGCACCGGCACCCTCCGGCTCGCTGCCCGCGCTGTTCCGCGGCCTGTGGCACCGGCAGTTGGACCACTATCCGGCCAACGGACCGCGGATCTTCTACCTGTCCATCGTGGTCGTCGGCTCGGTGGTCCTGTACTACGAGCTCTACATCCAGTACGCGGTCTCCACGCTGCTGATGCACGAGTACGGCATGACCTTCATGTACGCGACGATGATCTCGGTCGTCGGCAACGCGGTCGGCGCGTTCGCCTCACTGCTGGCCGGCCTCGCCGACCGGTGGGGGCGGGCCAACCTGGTCGTGTACGGCCTGGCCCTCACCGGCGTGCTCGTGCTGTTCGCGTTGCCCAACGCGGAGAGCAAGGGCTGGTTCATGTTCTTCATGGCCCTGGTGAACATCGTCGAGGGCATGGCCCTGGTCGCCACGCCCGCGCTGATCCGCGATTTCTCCCCGCAGGTCGGCCGGGCCGGGGCGATGGGCTTCTGGACGCTGGGTCCGATCATCGGCAGCCTGGTGGTCACCACCGTCAGCAGCAACACGCTGGACACGAGCAGTTGGCAGGACGAGTTCCGGTACGCGGGCATCGCCGGCCTGGTCGTGTTCGTGATCGCGCTGTTCGGTCTGCGCGAACTGTCCCCGGCGCTGCGCGATCAGCTCATGGTCTCGCTGCGCGACAAGGCGCTGATCGAGGCGAAGGCACGCGGCCTGGACGTGGAGGCTGCGCAGAAGAACCACTGGCGACAGATGATGCGGCTGGACATCCTCGCGCCGGCGCTCGGGATCAGCCTGCACCTGATGTTCTACTACACGGTGGTCGGCAACCTGGTCGTCTACTACTCGACCGTCTACGGGTATTCCGAGCAGCGCACCAACGCGCTCGCCAACTGGTACTGGGGTGCCAACGCGATCGCACTCGTCGTGGTGGGGATCGCGTCCGACCTGACCCGGGTGCGCAAGCCGTTCATGATCGTGGGCGGCGTGGGGACGGTGGTGTTCACGTTCCTGTTCGCCCTGACCACCGACAAGCCGGACACGGGCTACTACACGTTCGCGTGGCTCCTGGTGGGCATCGGTGTGTGCAGCGGGCTGACGTACGCGCCGTGGATGGCCGGGTACACGGAGACCGTCGAGAAGCACAACCCGGCGGCGACCGCGACGGGGCTGGCGGTGTGGGGCTGGATCATCCGGATCGTGGTGTCGGTGTCGGCGGTGTTCACGCCGGTCATCGTCACCTCGGCGACGCCGCTGGTGAATCACGGCGAGGAGGTGGTCGCGGCACAGGCGGACGCGGGTCCCGCGTTGGAGTTGGTGATGAAGGATCCGGCGCTGTTCGTGCAGTTGTCCAAGTTCCCCGACCGCGCGTCGATCCCGATCGAGCTGCAGATCAAGGCGTTGCAACTGGCCGGTGGCGACATGGCCAAGCTGAATCTGGTCGAGCAGAAGCAGAAGTCGCTGGGAATCCTGATCGACCACGGCGAGGAAGTGCAGAAGGCGAAGGATCGCGCGAGCGACGAGTGGATGCGCTGGTGGTGGCTGACGCTGGCGTGTCAGGCGCTCTTCATCCCGTGTGTGTTCGTGATGGCCGGCCGCTGGAGTCCGCGCAAGGCCCGGGAGGACGAGGAGGCCCACGCGCGTCGGGTCGAGGAGGAGTTGGCCGCACTCGGCACCGGCGGTTCGACGGGCGTCACGCAGCCGGTCTGAACCCCCGAACCGGAGAACCCCGCTGCCCCGGAGAACCCTTGCGGACCGGAGAACCCGCAGCCGTGCAGAACCCTCCGAATCGGTGAGCCCCTTCGACCCCGGTGAGCCCCCCGACCCGGAAGACACATCCGACCCGGAAAACGCCGAGGGCCGGCGCCGCACATGAAGTGCGGCACCGGCCCTCGGTCGTGCTGATCGGTGAAGATCAGAGGCGGTTGATGTTCTCCGCCTGGAGGCCCTTCTGGCCCTGCACGACGTCGAATTCGACAGCTTCGCCCTCGACGAGCTCACGGTAGCCGTTGCCCTGAATCGCGGAGAAGTGGGCGAAGACGTCGTCGCCGCCACCGTCCTGCGCGATGAAGCCGAAGCCCTTTTCCGAGTTGAACCACTTCACGGTTCCGGTAGCCATATTTTTCTCCCTACATGTGGGCCGATGAACGAATCCACACTTCGTGAATCCGGGCGTCGCCGCGTTTTTCGCCCTCATTTCGGAAGCTACCGAAATGCAAAATGCGCCTGTAGTGAACAGCTCTACAGGCGCACTCAGAAGATGATGCGAACCACAACTGCAACAGGCTCAAGACTAACACAGGACGGGACCGAGATCGAGTCCTGCCGCAAAACAGCCGGATCCGACCGCTTCGTGGCGTACTCCGCCCGCTGGATGTCCAGGGTGTGATCGCTGCGTCGCGGGGGTGTCGACACGGCGTCTCGGGGGTGCCGACACGATGCCGTCGAGATGCCCCTATCGAGCGGCTGCGCGCATTACCCACCTGTTACAGATTCCAAACCAGCAAACCTGGACATCACGCCTCACGGGGTGCCACCCTGATCCCGCCGGACCCCACGCGTCACCGCGAACGGGCTCGCGCACCCGGGCCGGGTCGCTCAGGATCGACCTCACCGGGGCCCAGGGCACGTCCTCGCGACACGCCCTCGCAGACCCACCTCGCCCCGCCTCCCGCCTGGACGCCCGTGTAACGCCCCGCACCTGCCTCGGCCGCTTCGAGCGGCCCCGCGACCGTGCCGCCATCGCCGCCGGTCGCCCCCCCCCCCGTTACCTTTTCCGTGGCCCTGAAACGGGGCTCCTGGCCTCCGGGTCCGGCATGACTTCTACCCCCTGTCGAACGCATGACCTGGGGGGTG